>NZ_CAWUDL010000012.1:0-92035 GCF_963920945.1 Anabaena sp. CCY 9402-a | reverse complement strand
AGCAGTTATCTATTTTATTTATAGTATTTTATCATAACCACTCTAGGAGAGCCATTAATTTTTGCATGATTGTCTTGGTTTGTATCGAAATACTTGACCACAGCTTTGTTTCTCTGTTGAGGAATGATCGATAAATCACTAAAACTTAGCGGTGGAAAAGCTTCCTTTTTATGTAATACATGATTGCTCTAACACATGATAATGATTGCCTGATGGGTATAAATGTGATCCATCAGCCTGAAAATTCACCATATTTATCAAGGCTTATTTAAACGAGAAAAATGTGCTTTTTTGGCTGAAATGGTTTGTTCATGAGACTGTAAAAACTGAAGTGCTTGATTTGCAAAGCTCTTAAATTAAGATAAGGTTAATAAAACTTTGTGTAAATCTACCGATAGTCATATATTAACTTTGTATATGCGATATCCTAGAAGCTTAATTTAGTTAAAATTTTGATGAAGATGACTGCATAATGCGGATAATTACTAATATTGAGTAATTTATTTTACTAGCTGATTAAGTATAAAAAATACTGGCGTAAAAATTACAAGTGATATGTAAAACATTTTAAATAACGTAGAATGAGCAAAGCCTACGTATATTTAAAAATCAAATATGAATCCTATAAATATATTTATTTTTGAATTTTGTAGCTTGTTTTCCTAGGTCGCCGTAAACCTAACCTAGAGGATATTTTGAATTATTATTACCAACCATAAAGGAAGGGAAAATAGTTACTTCTATGGTTATAAAAATGGAATCTGCCAAAACCAAGAAATTGACTGTGGTTTTTCTCCCCTTGGGGAAAAGCGGTCACTCCAAATAAGTAAACACCCGCAGATGAGGGATTTTGCCAGGGTTTTAAACCTATGGTGATAGTTTTACCGGGTGATACTGATGGGTCAAAGATTAAAGATACTGTTCTAGTTTTGCGATCGCTAGTTACATCTTTTAATCTAATACTCTCACCTCTGCGTGAGCGTGTACCCTCAAAGGCAATAGTGTTTTTCAGGTCAAAACGAATATGATCTACTCCCTCACGCTGATTAATCGTCATCTTTTGTAAGGGTTCACCCGCATTTTCTGGCACGCTGACAGTGAAATAATAGGTTGCACCCCAGATATAGACTTCATTGTATGTAGTTGCAGATTCGACTAGGCGAGGCGGTTGAACAAAATACACTGTCCCATCTTGTAGCTGAATCGCTTGACTCTGACTACATATTAAAGCTGTGGTGGCGATCGCTGTACCCAATACAACTGCAAGGCGCATGGCTTTATTGATATAACCAACTAGATCACAATTATACCGGGGATATTAGTTTAAAACTCTCTAAAAAAATTAATATTTATTATTAATACATTGCAAGAATCACTATTATTACTTAAAGCTTCAAGGTTTTGTTAAACTTAGTTGATAAGTGTTGTCAAAGTTACTGTTGAGGTTAGAAACTAAAGGTACAACACAGGCAATTATTCTTATGAATACTATTTCTAAATTTGAATTCAGACGGTCAAGTTGGCAAAATGCTGTCTTGCTTGCTCTTGGCTTTTGGCTAAGTGCTAGTCTCGTATTAGATTGGGTAATTATGCCTAGTCTTTATCTCTCTGGCATGATGAACCAAGATGGTTTTACTACCGTTGGCTATGTGATTTTTTGGGCTTTTAATCGCCTAGAATTATTATTTGCCGCCGGAGTTCTGACTGGTGTACTGGCTTGGAGAAAAACTTATGATCAGTGGAATACTAACTGTCTACTTTTCGCAGTCATACTATTTGCGATCGCTCTTTTAAACACCTATCTATTAACTCCGCAAATGTGTGCGCTTGGTGTTCATCTCAATTTATTTGACACAGTATCGACAATTCCCGCAGAGATGAATCTGCTTCATGGTAGTTATTTCTTCCTAGAAGTAATCAAGCTAGTAGCAGGTGGCGCACTGTTTATCCGTTGCTGGCAGCAGTCATAAGGATTAATATCGTGTCGGTGAATAGTTATGAAAATTAATCGAGTTGCTTGGGTACTCATAGTATTAGGTTTAATCTCGATTAGTTTTCTCATTTTTTTTCAAATCAATTCATTCCAATCAAAAGATGCCAAGCGTGCAAAGTTTTGTAAAAGTGCTAAAGCACTAACAGCGACACCGGAAGTCATCGCAGTCGATAAATATGATGCGAACGGAGTTAAGTATCGTGGGGGAACATTATTCAGAGAAATCTCCCTGAAGCCTGACAGAACAATTCCCGTAATTATTTTTCCGCAATCTCTCTCTGCTAAGGTTTGGTTAAAGTTTCCCCAATCATCTATTTATTATCTCGGTCGTGGGGGTGATAAAAGTTGGCAAGAATGGCTTTCCTCTGACCACTTTTATCTGCTAGAAGTTCCACCACAGGTAACTGGTTTAGCCTTTGGTAGACTCTGTTATCGCAATGGTGATGTTGGCGTTAAAACTATCAAAAAGGTAGAAAAAATCTCGGCTAATAAAATAGTTATCAACGATGAAATTCATCTTTCTCTGACCTCACCATTACCTAAAATTAATTCATCTCATATCATTGTCAATGCAGGAAGCGATCGCCGCGATACCCTAGGGTTAAAAACAGAAGTATATTTCACAGCCGAAAAATTTGTTCCACATAGCATACAGCAAGCAAGCTACAAGCCCCCACTAATTGTCTTTAATTTTAATTTTTAATTTTTAATTGGAGCGTTCGCGTAGTGTCTCGTATGAGAAGCGACTTGACGCAGTTGTTAGCATTAATGATTTCCTGGGTAATTGAGCTACCGACTGTGTTATTTATACTAGGAATTACCCAGCAAATACGTTCTCGTTGGGATGTCTACAATGCGTTAATTTTAGCGTGTGCTGCAACCCTCTTTACCCATCCCCTAGCTTGGGAAAGTAACCAAATACTGATTCCTTACATGAAATTTCCTCTGAGAGTAGCAATAATAGAAAGTTTAGTTGTAATTGCTGAAGGTATTCTATATAAAATATTTTTAAAGTTAGATTGGCGAAAAGGGTTTTTTTTATCCATGATTGCTAATACAACTTCGTTTTTAGGCGGGCTGTTAATTCATAAATTGTCAAGATGAAATACTTTCACAATTCATTTTGCTTTTTTCTGGGATTGCTAAAGCTAGAAGCAAAATTGGAATTTCCACCCAAGCATGAACTGCTGCGATAATTCCATAAACAGCACGGGCATTGATGAATGATATAGTAAAACCAACAAATAACAATGTACTTAAAAACACCACTAACCAAGGAAAAAAACTGTTAGTTATTTTATATTGATGAGGATTATCCCACTTAGGTAAGACTCCAATAACTACGGCGTAGTGCATAGATTGTAGAAACACTGCTGCGGAAAAAGCATGAATCGCAATCGCTTGATTTTGTAGTTGCGGTGGTATAAATACTCCCAAATGAAACTCCAGCCCCCCTGCGGGAAATAAAGATGCTTTTAAGTCTACTAAACCAATAGAAGATAAAAATTGGTCGAGGAGTCCAGAAATAATAACTAAGGGAACTAAAATAAATACTACAGAACAGGCTAATAAAGCATAATTTCGTTGTCTACCTCGCAATTTTTCAGCGATAAATCCCACAGGGGTAATGTTATGTAATATAGCTAACAACAATAACGTGAGAGTTGCTGACCAAAATATCCCTACGGCGAGAATGGCACATAATGCAATCCCCAAAATTCCTAATCGCCAGTCTTTTTTCACTAATACTGGTGTCACAAGTGCAACTAATCCAATTACACAACTTAATTCTAAGGGGATACTTACCCAAGTAGAAACTAGTCCAAATACTTGCAAGCTGCGAAAACAAATGATTAGTAATAATAACTGGTTAATTCTCAAACGCAAATCATTTCCAAGACGCTGGCTAAAGCGATTATTAACGTAATGTAGTTCTGTTAAAACATGGGTAAGTCCAAATGTTGCTAACGTAAATGTGTAAGTAGCAAGAGGAAAAGCAACAGATAATATTGCACTAATTAATACTAAAACAGTAGCCACAACTATTGACATTATTCTGAAAATTAGCTTCGGTTTCTGAAAATTTTTGATTTTTTATAAACTAGCATCATGCCAACTATTGATAGTCCAGGGATTATCAAATTTAAAAAGTTTAATTGATGATTAAAGGAAGGTAAAGGCCTTTTATCTTGTGCTTGATAAGCTTTTATTTCTGAAGTGTCTAGTTGAGAAGTATAGATGACTTCCTTATATTTTAATTCGATAAATTTGGGCGTAATCGCCACAATTTCTAAAATATCAGAGACTTTTTTGACTCCATATCTATCTGGTAGTAATCGCAAAGAAGAAATACTATTTTTACTAGGAATTAAAAGCGATGCTTTACTATTCCAGTCTTTAATAGATTCATCTCCATTACTCTCAAGAATATCCTGAGATTTCACTTGAGATTTTTCGATGGCGTAGATATCGCTATACTCTCGATACCCATTTAATTCCAAACATTTACCTTGTTTGATAATTCTGTTATATGTTGGTAGGCTGGGGTTTTGTGATTTTATCTGGGCAATTAATAAATAATTGGAATATTTATTAATATTTGCTATTTGGAAACAGTAAGAAACTGGAGATTCTCCGGGAGGTAAAACATCCGCCCACGCCGGGGGTGATTGGATGTAGGTCATGAAAGTCAGTAAAATTGATATTTTGACGATGTTTTTCAGGGATTTCATGAGTCTAAAAGTAAAATGAATTTACAGATCATAGTTATAACCTATAGGAATAAATAAAATTCTAAATCTAAACTGGGGACTGTCAAAGGAATTTGTTGTGTTTGATCAATTGTTTTTGGAAAGCAATCATAACTGCGGCTTGGCGATCGCTGACTTTTAATTTATGCAAGATAGCATGGACGTGTACCCTAACTGTACCGGGTGTAATGTAGAGGATTTCAGCTATTTGTTGATTGGTTTTTGCATCTGCTAGCAGTTCTAAAATTTCTTGTTCACGCTGGGTGAGAGGATTAGCGATTTGGGGGTTGGAGTCAACTTGTGACGTATTGACTGTAAAAGAAGAACGAATTTCTTGGGTTGCGGTTTCATCCCACCAAGATGCACCACTCGCCACTGAACGCAGTGCTAATACTAATTTTTCCGCCGCAATACCTTTCAAACAATAACCTTGTGCGCCAGCTTCAATCAACTTGGCAATGAGGGTTTTTTGGGAGTGGGATGTGAGGATTAATATAGGTAAAGGGGGATTTTGTTGTTTAATCAGACGACAGGCTTCAATTCCACCAATCCCTGGTAATCCTACATCCAAAAGCACAACATCAAAAGGATATTGCTTAGTTAATTCAATTGCTGTTTCACCGTCTTCGGCTTCAGCCGTAATCTCAAATAGGCTATCTTGTTGCAATCGCACACGCAAGCCTAGGCGGAAGAGTTCATCATCCTCAACTAAGAGAATTTTGATTGGGGTAGAAGACATCTGATACCATTTTGGATTTTGGATTTTGCGGAAAGTTCTTATCGTGGGAAACCCGCCGTAAGAAACTTTTCAAGATGGATTTGGATTGAGAATTACCTTCTGCATCAAACTGTATGTGAATTAATCTGTCACTACTCAGCACTCACTGGCAAAACGGGTAGTTTAAAACTAAAGATAGCACCAGTAGGCACTCTGTTCTCTGCCCAGATTATACCGTCATGTGCGGCGATGATTTGGCGTGATAGGTAAAGCCCCAATCCAGAACCTTTAGCTTGTCTATCACTATGTCCTTGATAAAATCGCTCGAATAAGTAGGGGAAGTGTTCAGGTAAAATCCCTGCACCAGTATCTAAAATTTTGACAACTTGATAAGAGGCTTGGGGTGCTAAAACTATCTCAACGCGATCGCCTCGTCGAGAATGATTGATAGCGTTGACTAACAAGTTAGTGAAGACTCTTTGTAATTGCAGTGCATCACCGTTTACCCACAGCGATCGCCTAAAATCTGAATCACCATAATTAAACGATAGATGTACACGACGACTAGCAGCTAATTGCGTTAGAGTCATAGAAACCTCCTCCGCCAAAAAAGTTAAATCTACAGGTGCTAGATTCAGCTTTAAGCCTTCGGTATCATTGCGATAGATATCTAATAAAGTTTCTAATAGTTGCAGAGACGTTTCATGGCTACGTGCCATTGTTGCTAAGATTGGCTGTTGGGTTGGTAAAACTGCACCAAATTGCTCTTTTTGAAAGGCTTTGATAGTTTCAATTGCACCTAACAATGGCGTTTTCAAATCGTGGGTAAGCGTAGAAGCAAAATCTTCTCGTAATCTTGCTAATTTCTCTTGTGATTCTAACTTGGTTTTGGTGAGAGCGATCGCTTCTTGTGAACGACGCAATCTTTGACTTAAAAACCCCGTTACAATTAAAGCCATTGCAGCAATAAAACGGCTGGCAAATACAGAAATTTTCATGGCTGCGTTTCCAGGTAGCCATACATTTAATATTGTGAGGAGAACTGCTACAAATGTGGCTTGCACAGTTGCCCGTTCTCCAAACCAAGAGTTTACTAATAGAATCGCTCCACTGTAGAGATATCCAAATACGTATTCACTAGGCGTAGAATACTCTAAAACTCCTAATATGATAAATATTACTAAAATAATCAAAGTTCTGACATATTGTATCTTCGTAGATAGTATATTCTTTTTGATATCGACCATTTATTAATAACCTGTTAATTACTCAAATAAATCTCTATTGAGTTGCTTCTTTTTTAATCATTCATAACCGTGAACTCTATATAAAAATCCGGTTTGATTTGGAGAAAAAATCTCGCCCCCTCAGAGCTTTCGGTGCGTTACGGCTTACGCCTAACACACCATACATATTTTTCAAAAATCAAATATAAATCCTATATTAATTTTATTTCATGAAAATCGCGTTTATTTAAAAATATATGGCGTTTAGATGGGAACTAAACACAGTAAACACTAAATAAACGTTTATTTATATCTTCTATACCTTGTTTTCAGATTTTCTACAATCCATCATATAAATTAATAAAACTAGAAATAGAGCCAGTCTCTATCCAGGGAAATATGCTGTTATGGCATTAGGTTTAATTAGTCTAAAAGTACAGATCAACAATTGTTGGTGTGGTGTGGCGGTAAGTAATCTCCATCTTCCAGCCAATTGCTTTTTAATAGGTCTTGTCAGAGGAAATAAAGTCATCTCAGCAAGTGCAGAACCAACTATTTTTTGTGGTGACGAATTGCTAGGTTTGACATTAAATTCAGCCCAAGTACCAGAATTAAAGTTTGTATTACAGAAAACCCATCCAATTTACTACTCATTTAACGAGTGTTTACTAAATAATTCCAATATTCCTGTCAGGAGTTTAAAAAATTCATGTTGCAAGGATGGATACAAATAGCTTTGACCTTAATAATTGTCATTGCTATCACTCCCTTCTTTGGGAGATATATGGCTCGTGTTTACATGGGAGGAAAAACATTACTTGATCCTATACTTAATCCCGTGGAAAGGTTGATTTACAACTTGAGTGGCGTGTATTCACAGTTAGACATGACGGGCAAACAATATGCCACATCAGTATTATATAGCAATCTCATGATGGCTATTTTGGTGTTTTCCATCTTCATGTTGCAAGGAGTCTTACCCCTAAATCCTACGGGTTTGGGTGTACCAAGTTGGGATTTAGCACTACACACTACCATATCTTTTGTTACCAATACAAATCAACAGCACTACTCAGGAGAGACAACCTATAGCTACGCCAGTCAAATGTTTGCTTTAGGTTTTCTGATGTTCACCTCAGCAGCAACTGGTTTGGCTGTGGGTATAGCGTTTATTCGGGGTTTAACTGGTAGACCCTTGGGGCATTTTTATGTTGATTTAACTAGGTCAATTACACGCATATTGCTACCGTTATCTATTGTGGGGGGCTTATTGTTAATCTTGGCGGGTGTACCAGAAACCCTAGCAGGAGTAGCAATCGCCAATACTCTAGAAGGTTCAACCCAGGCGATCGCTCGCGGCCCTGTCGCCCATTTTGAGATCATAAAACAGTTAGGAGAAAATGGCGGTGGTTTTTTTGGCATCAACTCAGCCCATCCCCTAGAAAATCCCAATGGTTTCTCTAACTTATTAGAGACTGTAGCCATGATTTCCATCCCTACAGCCTTAATTTACACCTATGGTGTATTTGCCAACAACCGTAAGCAAGCCTGGTTAATCTACTGGATGGTATTTATTATATTTGTTGTCTTGATTGCGATCGCAGCTATAGGAGAATATCAAGGCAATCCCCAAGTTAATGCCCTCTTAGGGTCACAACAACCGAACTTAGAAGGTAAAGAAGTCCGCTTTGGTTGGGCGCAAACCGCACTATGGGCAGTCACCACTACAGCCACAATGTGCGGTGCAGTCAACGGAATGCACGATTCTTTAATGCCTCCTGGCGGATTTGTGACTCTATTTAATATGTTCTTGCAAATCATTTGGGGAGGACAAGGAACAGGAACAGCCTACCTATTTATCTACTTAATTTTGGCAGTATTTCTCACCGGCTTAATGGTAGGACGCACACCAGAATTTTTAGGACGCAAAATTGAAAAAAAAGAAATCATCCTCGCCAGCGTCGTCCTCTTAGTTCATCCCTTCGCCATTTTAATTCCTTGGGCAATAGTATTTGCCTTCCCCGACACCCTCGGAGGCATTAGCAACCCTGGTTTTCACGGTGTTTCCCAAGTAGTTTATGAATACGCTTCCGCCGCCGCCAACAATGGTTCAGGCTTTGAAGGATTAGGCGATAACACCCTGTGGTGGAATCTCACCGCCAGCCTTAGTATCTTAGCCGGTCGTTATATCCCCATCATCGCCTTACTACTCCTAGCAGATAGTATGTCCCGCAAACAGCCCGTTCCTATGACCTCCGGCACACTCAGAACCGACACCAGACTCTTCACCACAGTTACAGGCGGCGTAATCCTCATCCTCGGTGCATTAACCTTCTTCCCCGTATTAGTGCTAGGCCCCATCGCCGAAGCCTTCCTCATCGCCTCTTAAAAATCTCCGCGCCACTCCGCGTAAACCTCCGCGTCCCTCTGCGTTAAAAAAATGAAAACCAAAACTCGCCAACAACGCAAACATACACCCAAACCCAAAACCACCGGACTCTACACCAGAGCATTTAAACAAGCGTTTGTCAAATTAGATCCCCGTCACCTACTCCAAAATCCGGTAATGTTCCTAGTTTGGATCGGCACAATTATTACAGCATTAGTCACAATTGAGCCTAACCTTTTCGGCAACACTCCCGGTAACAACCCCCGATTGTTTAACGGTTTAATTACCTTAATTTTGTTCTTCACCATTGTATTTGCCAACTTTGCCGAAGCCGTGGCGGAAGGACGGGGTAAAGCTCAAGCTGACACTTTACGAGCCACAAAATCTGATACTACCGCCCGCAAACTGCTTCCTGATGGCACGATTCAAGAGGTGAACTCTACTGCTTTACGTCGCGGCGACCAAATTAAAGTTATTGCTGGTGACATGATTCCAGCCGATGGCGAGGTGATTGCTGGGGTTGCTTCTGTGGATGAATCTGCAATTACAGGGGAATCAGCACCAGTATTAAAAGAACCAGGAACAGATATTGCCAGTTCTGTCACCGGAGGAACACGGATCATCTCTGATGAATTGGTCATCCGTGTCACATCTGACCCCGGACAAGGTTTTATTGACCGCATGATTTCCCTGGTGGAAGGTGCAGCTCGCACTAAAACACCGAATGAAATCGCACTGACAGTTTTATTAGCGGTTTTAACTCAAGTCTTTTTAGTGGTGATTGCGACGTTACCTACAGTATCAGTCTACGTAAAATCACCCGTGAGTATTGCCGTTTTAATCGCCTTATTAGTAGCACTGATTCCTACAACAATTGGCGGATTATTAAGTGCGATCGGGATTGCAGGGATGGATAGAGTTGCCCAATTTAACGTCATCGCCACCTCTGGACGAGCTGTAGAAGCCTGTGGAGATATTAACACTTTAGTATTAGATAAAACCGGGACGATTACTTTAGGCAACCGCTTGGCAGAAGAATTTATTCCTGTTAACAGTCATACTTTGGATGATGTAGCCAGAGTAGCATTAGCATCCAGTGTATTTGATGAAACTCCAGAAGGTAAATCTATTATCAAACTGTCCGAAAAATTTGGCGCAAGATTGGATTTCGACACGAAAAAATCAACAGGAATTGAGTTTTCTGCTAAAACGCGGATGAGTGGAACTGACTTACCCAATGGGTTAGAAATTCGCAAAGGGGCAGTAGATGCTATTAAAGGATTTGTGCGTTCTAGAAATGGGCAAATCAGTCCCGAATTAGATGCAGCTTATGAGAGAGTTTCTAGATTAGGTGGAACTCCATTAGCAGTGTGTCAAAATGGTGATATCTATGGCGTAATTTATCTCAAAGATATTATCAAACCCGGCATTAGAGAACGCTTTGACCAAATGCGCCGCATGGGAATTAAAACTATCATGCTCACAGGAGATAACCGCATCACGGCATCTGTAATTGCTCAAGAAGCAGGAGTTGATGACTTTATTGCTGAAGCCACTCCAGAAGATAAAATTGAGGTAATCCGTCGCGAACAAGCCCAAGGTAAATTAGTAGCTATGACAGGGGATGGTACTAATGATGCTCCTGCACTAGCTCAAGCAAATGTCGGTGTAGCAATGAATTCTGGGACACAAGCAGCCAAGGAAGCTGCTAATATGGTGGACTTAGATTCTGACCCCACAAAATTAATTGATATTGTCACTATTGGTAAGCAATTGTTAATTACCCGTGGAGCATTAACAACTTTTTCTATTGCTAACGATGTCGCCAAATATTTTGCAATTATTCCTGCTATTTTTCCTGGAATTGGTGTTAGTGGTTTAAATGTTATGGGTTTAGTTAGTACCCAATCTGCGGTTTTATCAGCTTTGATTTATAACGCTTTGATTATTCCAGCCTTGATTCCTCTAGCATTAACTGGGGTAAAATTTCGACCGTTAACTGCTGATCAACTTTTGCAGCGCAATATCTTTATTTATGGGCTTGGTGGTGTGATTGCTCCTTTTATCGCTATCAAAATTATTGATGTTTTGATTGCTAAGGTTGGACTAGCTTAATGTAATTGAGAAGTTAGAATAATGAAATGTTTACTATCACAGGATGTTTTAGAAATGCTTGCCTTCATCAATGCAAAAAGTCACAGAATACCTCTGACTATATTTCTGATCATGTGTTTTAACGTGCTGCTATCACCAGTCGTTGCAGCCGCCACACCTGGAAAAGTATCACACTGGCAAGTTTACACTATTAGTCTTTTAGGATTAGTGACTGTTGCTCTTTGTATTTATTTATTCGTTGTGATTTTTCAACCGGAGAAATTTTAAAATGAGCCAGATCCGTCAAATTAGTAAAGCTATCCGTTCTACCGCAACTCTGTGGATATTGACAGCATTTATTTATCCCTTTTTTATGCTACTCTGTGGACAAATATTATTTCCTTTTCAAGCTAATGCTAGCTTAATTACTAACTCCCAAGGAACGGTAATTGGTTCAGCATTAATTGGTCAACCTTTTGCTGGTGAACAATATTTTTGGAGTCGTCCCAGCACCACCAACTACAGCACGGCTGATCCGAAAAATGATCAAGCGGGAATCTTAAAAACTGGAGTTTCTGGTGCGAGTAATTTAGCTCCTAGTAACCCAGCATTGTTAGAACGTATCCAAGGTAAAGATGATTCTGATCCTAGTAAAAAAATTGTCGGCGACTTGACACGTTTACAAAATTCCGGAGTGCAAGCAACCGCAGATTTAGTTTATACATCAGCGTCTAGCCTTGATCCTCACATTACCCTTGAAGGAGCTAAAGCGCAAATTGCACGAGTCGCCCAGGCGCGGGGTGTTGAAACCAACCAATTGGAAACTTTAATTATTCAAAATATTGATGGTCGTTTTTTAGGTATCTTTGGCGAACCTGGCGTGAATGTGTTGAAGTTGAATTTAGCTTTAGATGTCTTAAAGCCTGCTAGTTAATATTTGGCGTTGCTGAGTGAAAATATGATTTATATTCAAATTCAGCAACGACCAAAATTGAGTTACGAGAAGTCTACAAATATTTCTTTAACAACAAACCTAACTTCTCTTTTGTCTCTGCTGGTGCTTTAGCTAAGTTTGTCAAAATCGCATATTTCAAAGCAGAATGTGCGTCGCTGGTGGGTGGTTTTTCACTCAAGCGGCGGACAGTTTCTTGAATCACTTTTTGAGCGTTAACGGCATTCCGTTGTAAATTGGCAATTACCATTTCTACTGTGACGCTATCATGATCTGGATGCCAACAATCATAATCTGTCACTAGTGCTAAGGTTGCATAGGCAATTTCGGCTTCCCTGGCTAATTTAGCTTCTGGTAAATTGGTCATACCAATGACGGTTGCACCCCAACTGCGATAAAGATTTGATTCGGCTTTAGTGGAGAATGCTGGCCCTTCCATACAAACATACGTACCACCATGATGCAGGGTGACATCTGGTAAATTTAAAGATGCGATCGCTTCCCCTAAAACCCCTGCTAAATTTTGACAAATCGGCTCACCAAAGGCAATATGTGCCACAATCCCTTCCCCAAAAAATGTGGAAACCCGATTTTTGGTTCTATCTATAAACTGATCTGGTACTACCATATCCAGTGGTTTTGCTTCTGCTTTCAAAGAACCCACTGCACTAGCTGAGATTAAATACTCTACACCTAGTTGCTTCATGGCATAGATATTGGCACGGAAGGGTAACTCTGAAGGTAACAGCGTATGATTACGTCCATGACGCGCTAAAAAGGCTACTCGCACTCCATCCAAACTCCCCATAATTAACGCATCAGAAGGTGAACCAAAAGGCGTTTCAATTTGCACCTCTTCCACATCTTTTAGGGCTTCCATTTTATATAAACCGCTACCACCAATAATCCCAATCTTTGCATCAGCCATGAGCTTTGACCTATTTCTTGCTAATCTGCCTAGTCATTCTACCGAAAAGGCGAGTATCAGAGGAGGCATAAAAGCCATAACTATTGAGCTTAAGTGATTCGGTATAGCTACGAATGTCACACTTTATAAAAAATTGTTATTTTGAGATAACTTAGTTTGAAAAACATAAAGTTTTGGTGAGGAATATGCAAGCTACCAGTAGCTCAATCCCCTTGTCTTTAGAGACAGTTTTGGAGCGCATATTTGCTATTGGCAGAATTACGCGCCGTGATCAGCAGTTACTAATGTCTACACTGCTATCTAAAGAAGGATTAAATGAAAGAGAACGGCAACAAATCAGTAGAATATTTGATGGTATACAAAGAGGATTGCTTAAGGTTGTAGATTAGCTCTGCTACACAGATGTTAAAAGAAAGAAGCAGCGAAGAGAAAAATACTCAGAAGTCAGCACGGGCTAAACGCCCCGCTACCGCTAACAGCACCGGCTAAACGCCGCGCTACAGCTAACAGCACTAGCGAAGCTATATCCGATATTGCTGCGCTTGAGTTTCAAACAAGTAGGCATACTTCCCATTCATCTGCATGAGTTGATCATGAGTTCCGCTTTCCACAATAGTGCCATTGTCCATGACGTAAATGCGATCGCTCATTTTCACGGTAGATAGACGATGACTAATCAAAATTGCAGATTGGTCTTTAATTAATTGGCGGAATTTTTCAAACACTTCATACTCAGCTTTGGGGTCCATTGCACTAGTAGGTTCATCCAGCACAATTAACTGGGAATTTCTTAAAAATGCCCTGGCTAAAGCAACTTTTTGCCACTGACCAATACTCAGTTCTTCTCCTTGAGAAAATAATTGACCGAGGGTAGTATCATAACCTTGGGGTAATTTAGAAATCACATCATCAGCACCGGAACGTCGCGCCGCAGCAATAATATTTTCTGGTTCTGGTGGTAAGTCAATGTTGCCAAACCAAATATTTTCCTGGGCTGTGAAATTATACTTGGCATAATCTTGGAAAATCACGCTAATTTCGCGGCGTAATTCTGCTATTTTAAATTCTCTCAAGTCTATCCCATCAACAGTAATTGAACCTGTCGTGGGGTCATACAACCTGCATAAAAGTTTAATTAATGTAGTTTTACCTGACCCATTTTCACCAACTAAAGCCACAACTTCCCCTGGTCGAATGGTCAAGTTGACATCTCTAATTGCTTGACGGGTACTGTTGGCATATTTAAACCCAACATTCTGCACAACAATACCAGTCTGAATAACTTCTGGAAAAGGAACGGGGTGCAAAGGGTCAGCCAATTTAGGTTTTAGTTCCAGAAACTCGTAAAGATTAGCTAAAAATAGGTTGTCTTCATAAAGAGCCGATAGACTACTCAACAAGTTTTTAATATCGCTTTCCCCACGCTGTAATGCTTGGGAATATAACACTAAATCTCCTATACGTAGGACACCTTGAATAGTCTGAAAAATAATAAACGCAAATACCCCTAAAACTACAATTCCTGATATTGTTTGGGCGATAAAATTACCAAAAGCGCGTCTAGTGTCAATAGCTATGCTTTCTTTGTAGATTTGCCTTCTAATACGGAGATACCATTTACCAAAGTAATCTCCTAGACTAAACAAGCGAATTTCTTTAGCAAATTGCTCTGATGTCAGTATCCAACCCAAATACTCTGATAGGCGTTCCATTCCGGTTTTCTTGCGTCGCCAATCATACATCACACGAGCATATTTAACTCGCACTAACATAGCTGGAAGAGATATCACAATCAACACCCCAGCAATAGACCAATGTAACGACAGCAATAAACCAATCATCCCTAGCAAGGAAATACTACTTTGCCCTAGTTGTGCTAGACGATTGATAATTAAGGGTGGTCGATAACGAGCTTCTTGTTGCGCTCGTTGCATAGTGTCGTAATAGTGGGAATTTTCGTAGTATTCCAGGTCAGCTTCTATAGACTTAGTATGGAGAATGTCTTGAATGTAGTCTGTCACCTTCTGGGAATGAGCATTATTTACCAACTCAGCCAAAGCGTTACAGATAACAGTCGTAATAGTAACTGCACCAGCGAGAACAATTAAGAAAATAACTTGACTAACAGTTGCAGTTTTATCGGCAATTGTAAAACTAGCAGCCACCGTATCTATAATCAGTTTGGCTATATATATAGATATTAGAGGTAATATACCCTGAATCACCAACAATACTGTACGCGCGATCGCCCACCGAGGACTACTTTGCCATACCAAACGCAATGCAGGCAAAAGACGCAGCGTTCCTAGAAGCTTCTGTAACTTTCTCACCATCGCCTCTAATAAACCTCCGCGCCACTTTGCGTAAACCTCCGCGCCACTTTGCGTTTAAAATTCCCCATCTGACACTGCACATGATCCTCCACATACTTAGCCACCTCAGATAACAGAGGTAAAGACCGGGGTCTTTTGAGCTTATAAATAGGTATACTCCTCAACAGCTCCACACATTGACTCAGATGCTGTTCACGGTTGAAAGCTTGCTGCAAAGAGCAAATACCATAAGAGTTAGTAATTAATTCTAATATCGCCCCTTGTGATCGCACTGCCTCAATTGCCAACTCATCACTATCCACAAGTACATAGAGACTATGCAATTGTTGTGGCTTACAAGCAAAATCTTGCTCACGGCGATAACCATACTCTCCCAACAAAGGATGCAAATAAATCAACGATTCCAAATCATATCCACAAGTAGTAGCAACTTCTGGACTCATCTTCATTTGGGGATAGCCAGGAACTACCTTAACTGGAGATTCTAAAATTACAGGTACTACATCATCAGAAACAATCTTGTGACCACGCGCCAGCATCGCTGCTGCGGCTGAAGATTTCCCAGCACCAGAATGTCCCAGAAAACAGATAACTTGGTGATCAACTGCTACTGCACTAGCGTGTAAGATGAGTGAAAATCCTCTTTGATAGAGCGAAATACCCATCGCACTACCAGAAAGGCACAATTGCATCAGTCGTTGATCTGCATTTGGTGCGGGAGTGACAATCACTTCTGCACCGTTGATGATGTGGAATATACCCACACCCTTCATTGCAACCATCGTTTCTTGTGGCGACACTTTGAGATATTCCCTAGGCTGAGAAGGCTCGACATATCCCTGACTACTACTCTTAACTGTGACAGTAATATCACATTCCGTATCCAATTCCAGTAACTCTGGTAAAACTAGATTGGAATGTATACCTAAACCATACGCAAAGTATTTATACATTTCGCAATCTCATCATATTTAAAGTATTTTTGATATGTGCAATGCAGCTCCAAGCAGCATGAGTTGCTCTTGGAGCTTGTGATAGCTATGATTGAAACACGGTTATGCCAAATCTTCCAAAATTAAGGCACAGATGGAAGTCGGGAAAACTAACTACATCTGAGTTTCTTAATTTTGGATTGGGAATTGGTATCAGTCCAGGAAGTTTGTCTGGGGATTTGATTAGCCGCTCATCCTCAGACAGATTCCTCTAAGCGTCACTTACACCAGAAACGCCAAAGTCGTCAGATGCGCCTAGTTTTTTGGGCTTAACTTGTTCTGTGATCGCTTCAACGTTACCGTAGACTGTGACGGTAGGTACTGTCCAAACTTTTTTACTCATGAACTCTACTCCTGTTTGTGAATTAAGTGAGTCTGCGCGCTAATTAGGGAAACACGCTCATCATCATAGGGATCTGCGATCGCTTAGTCAAGGTATTGAAGGTGACAGGGGACAGGTGACGGGGTTAAACGTCTTCTGCTGTCTAAGTTTTATCATCTGTTCATGTCCTAACCACCTTGGCTGTTGCTCTAACTAAGCGTCACTTACACCAGCAACGCCAAAGTCGTCAGAAGCACCTAGTTTTTTGGGCTTAACTTGTTCTGTGATCGCTTCAACATTGCCATAGACGGTGACAGCAGGTGCTGTCCAAACTTTTTTAGTTGTGTTCATTGCTTAACTTCCTTTTTTTGAATGTACTAAAAGCTAGTACCTGTTTTCATGACTAGAGGTTTTAAACAAAACCCCTAGTAGCTAACTCATAATTTTTCATGCTCCTCCTCCAATAAATCCACTAACTACACCAACTTCTTTCCTGTCACCTGTCACCTGTCACCTATCACCTATCTCCACCAATGAATTTATTAAGTATTAGCGGTTGCTGTCACACCTGATTGCTTAATCCATAAAGCGAGATTGACAGCGACGAAAATATCTACAGATTCTGGATCTGCGGCATTAGGATTAGCAGCATAGCGGGAGTATGCTGATTGTAATTTGAGTATATTTACATAGTTTTCTATCAAATGTGACTCTTGAAAAATTACCTGCTCAAGAGTTGCTCTTTCGTCTCCCAGTAGTCTGAGCCGGAAGTTAGCCCCTAGATTACCCTTACCTAGCCGCCATTGTACGTCCTTGGGTAAAATTCCCTCCATCGCTCTCCGTAAAATTGAGCGTGTCCAACCCTTGTGTAATTTTTGACTAGAGGGGAGAGCTAAACAAAATTCTACCAAACGGCGATCGCAAAATGGATGGCGAGCTTCCAAAGAAAAGGCGGCTGCGGTTTTATCTAACCATTGCAAAGCATATCTCACCGAACCATTGTTTAGTGCTAGCCAGTGCGCTTCCCTAGCCGACATGGAAGACCTTTGATCCATTAAAGATTTCACTGTCTCTGTTTGCATCCGTTCCGCCATACCCAGGCGTTGAGCAAATTCTGGATTGAGTAGTGTTAAAGATTCTTCTAAAGAATCATCTGTTTGGTAACTACCGCGCAGTCTTTGCAACACTTCTACAATTGGTTCGGGTACAACTGACTTCAAACCGTAGTTCCAAATCACATGACGCGCTGATTTCTTCCAGACCTTGGCTAAAGCCGTTCCTTCTTCCATCAACTTCAGCCATCTAAAAGAAGCCGCTAGCTCTGATAAATATTGGAATCCATAGGTAATTGTTGTATCACCATCAATCCCAGTGAACAAAACCCGTAAATTCTGCTCAGATGCAGCCTTAAACACAGCCCAATCCATATAGAAATTTGGGGCGGGGATTGGTTCTTCACCATGCAAATAAACTTGATCCACATCCATCAAAGGACTTAATTGATCTGCATGGACATCGTGAGCCTGATAGTCACCTTGAGCTAACACAGCCGCCATGTAAGGACGCTCATCAATTTTGGGTGATATCTCTGCCAAACTCGGAAAAATTGCTGAGAACGTATGTAATTTTTGTCTACCTTCTTTGGCTAACAATTGCCTAGCAGTACACGCAATTGAAGAAGAATCTAAACCACCACTGAGGGTAGAACCAATCGGAAAAGCACTCCGCAAACGACAACGGACTGCTTCCATAAAAATTTCTCGAAAAGCTTCTACATATTGCTCATCTGAGGATAAATTCAGTTCATAGCTAAGATCGGGACACCAATAAGACTTAATTTCAGTCCGATTGGGACTAATAGTTAGACTTTCCGCCGCCCGTAGTTCACGAATATCAGTATAAAATGAATCTTCCTTGCGGCCGCAAAACAGAATTTTTGCCAGATAATCTGCAACCATTGCTTCGTTAATCTGGCAAGGAACACCAGGGAATGTCAACAGGGATTTAATCTCAGATGCAAAGATAAATGTTTGCTTAAACCTGTAGTAATACAAGGGTTTAACTCCCATCGCATCCCTAGCACAAAAAAGCTGCTGTTTGCGCTCATCCCAAATCGCAAAAGCAAAATCACCAATGAGATGTTTGGGACACTGCTCACCCCATTGTTCATAAGCAGCTAAAACCAAATAACTATCTGTGATTTTTTCGGCTGGATAATGTTTGATTTGCAATGCAGAGATTAATTCATCGCGATTATCTATCCTGACATCGGCTGTCAACACTAAATTCCCGGCTGGATTGAGCATGGGTAACTTCTCCTGCAAAGACTCAGGAGTAGTCCACAGCATTCGATGACCCAAGCCTACAGATCCAGAACACCATATATCCGCCCCATCTGGCCCTCTATGAGCGATCGCATCTACCATTCGGGTGAGTTGCTCATGGTCTACTGGTTGTCCATTCAGTTGGTAGATCCCGACAATACCGCTCATAGTAAATTCCTCGGCAAAGTTGGTAGGGGTGTATAGGATGAGAGATTAGAGAGATAGCCAATCACAACTTTTCCCTGATTCTCTATCCAAGCATGAGCTTTTAGTTTTCCTTCCTCATTCTTAGCAACTCCAATGCGGAGTTCAGGAGAGTAACCGCTTTGAACCATAAAAACTTGGCAGGTCAAAGCACGAGCTAAACACTTCGCTCCTGGTATAAAATTAGTGCTGACATCAACAGCCCAGATAATTTTATGCACAGAAGGTTTTGATATTCTAGAGTTTGGTTGACTTATCCTATTTAGAAGTCGTCGTAAGGTGCTAAAGGGCAGTAACCACAATCCTAAATTGATCAACCCTAATAAAATCAAAGTATTGATCAACAAATAGCGATCGCTATGATTGAGGCGCAAAAACTTAAGCAGGCGCGTCATTAGTAATATCTATCAGTCCCTTAGCTGCTAAATCTTGCAGTAGAACAGAAACTTCATGTTCGCAAGTTTCCGGTTCAACATCATATTCTGCTAGCAATGCGGCTTGAATTTCCTCCACAGTTTTGGGAACTTGAATAAAATTCCAGATGCTAGCCCCTACCTGATTCAATCCGTAGTAAACTCCCGACTTGATATCAAGAATGACTGCTTCTCCCTGTAGCTCTGAGTAAACCTGTTCTTTACTCACTACTATCCTGGAATGCTCAGATATTATTAGCTGTGCTGACATTTTTGTTCCAGTTAGATTACTTAAGCTGGTCTTGATTAACCTCTCGATAATATATAACACCTCATAAAAAACACAGCTACGCCAAAGTCGCATCTTTACTTATTGTTCTAAATTCACCCTAACTTTATGAAGTAGTTGTAAAGAAAACAGCACAATCATGTGTTTTTTGTTGATAAATACTACGGTATTTGCGGTGAACCCAGAAAATACTTAACACAAATGCCAATACTACTGAAACAAAGCTTGATTTATAGGCTTTTCAGCTCTTTTAGATGCTAGCTTGATTTTTGCTTTCTTGTCCAGATTAGTTATAAATTACACCTAATGTAACAACAGTTATTTTTTAGGCTAAGTAAAAACACGATGGAAATATAGAAATTTAGGGTGCATCATCTATGATTGCATGACTGGATTTTAAGAAATTCATGTATGAATTTATCTAATTCAATAGTTTGAACAGTTGTAATTGCTAAAAAATACCTCTTTTCTAGCAATTCACAACTTGAATTATCCAAAAGAGGATATAGTTCATTTGTTCGCGTTGAAAGGGCTGCCCTTAGATCCCTGTTAAGAATTAGCGATCGCATTTTGGCAATCTGCGACTGTACCGCGTTGTCCCATAACTTGGACTAAGGCTTGGTAGCTAGACCAATTTTCTTGTAAGAGAGTTTTGGCTTGTAGAGCGTAAAACCTTTGTTTCTGCTGATAGGCTGACTCTGAAAAACCTAAAATCTTCAAGACACTAGCTAATTTGCTTTGATCATCAGTACCACCTTCAGCCCGATCAAAGACTAAGCTTTCAGCAGCAATCCCTGCCATGCAAACAGTGCAGTAACGATCCACCATTTGGGTACTAATTTTACCTTTCTGCAACTGCAAAGCTAATTCTTGATCATCAAAAGTCACACAACCTTGTCCAGATTGACCTTGTTTCCAGGCTTCCCACGCACTGAGGGTATAGCCTGTGACGGGAATTTCTAAAAGGTGGGCGACGAGGAAATGTCCAGCTTCATGGTGAATAATGCGATCGCGGTGTTGTGGAGAAAACCCCGCAATCCAATCTAAAACAATCGTACCCCCCTTACCCTGCAAGCTGAAACTATCAACCGTGGCTATACCCAAAATTGTGAAGGTAGCGATCGCTGGGATAGTGGGGGATAAGTTAATTAACGGCCCCAACAATGTCGATAGCGTTATCAGAAAAACAGATATGGCAACTAGATTGAGGGCAGTTTGGCTCATAATTCGTAATTCGTAATTAAACGGGATTTTAATGATCTTGTGCTTAATCTTCCTTAATTATATTGATGAATGCTCAATGCTAGAAATGAGAAAATAGCATGAAATGAGTGAACGATGATGAAAACACGGGTAGAGTCGCAGGGTGAGAATCCTAAAGATTGGTTGTGGCCATTCTGGCCGGCTTTGCCACTTTATCCCTACGGTAGACGGCGGACACTTTGCCGAGAAGTCGTTAAAGACACGATTTGGACATTCGACCAGCTGCATGGCATTCTCTACACCATAGTCCCCATTCGCATGACTGTGATCAAGCTAGATGCAGGTGGTTTGTTAGTTTATGCACCTGTGGCGGCAACTCCAGAGTGTGTAAGACTTGTGAGAGATTTGGTAGCCCAGCATGGAGAAGTTAAGTATGTTATTCTGCCTACTAGTTCTGGTTTAGAACATAAAGTATTCGTTGGGCCATTTGCCAGATGCTTTCCCCAAGCACAGGTATTTGTTGTCCCCCATCAGTGGAGTTTCCCCTGGAATATGCCCCTGAGTTGGCTAGGATTTCCCCAAAAACGTACACAGGTATTACCAGAAGATAGCAGCCAAGTTCCCTTTGCTAATGAGTTCGACTATGCAATTTTAGACATTAACTTAGGACGAGGCTCATTTGTAGAAGTGGCGATGTTCCATAAGCGATCGCAGACTCTACTTATAACCGATGCAGTATTATCCATACCAGAAGATCCACCAGCCATCAGCCAATTAGACCCCTACCCTTTACTGTTTCACGCCAGAGAACGCGTACACCAAGTTATTACAGATAATGCCACCAACCGCCGCCAAGGGTGGCAGCGCATTTGTTTATTTGCCATTTACTTTCGTCCGAGTGCGCTGCAAATCAATGGACTAGGGCAGATGTTACGCGATGCTATCCAAGCACCAGATCACTCACCCAAGGCTTACTTTGGTTTATTTCCGTTTCACTGGCAAGATAATTGGCAGCAGTCATTTACTGCACTGCGAGGTAATGGCAGACCATTTGTAGCCCCCATTTTACAAACCCTAATTTTTCCGCAAGCACCAACCCAGGTACTCAATTGGGCGAATCAAATCGCAAAATGGGATTTTCAGCAGATTATTGCTTGTCATTTTGATGCACCATTTGCAGCTAGTCCCGATGAATTTCGTCAAGCATTCGCTTTTTTGGAGAAAATCCCTTCTCACTTCAGTAACCAACCTCTCCTAGAAGCAGATATGCAATTCATTAAAGAATTAGAAAGCAATCTAGTGCGGCGAGGTATCGCCACACCCGCAAAAGATCAGGTTTAGGGCATGGGGAAATTCAATGCGTGGATTTTAGATTTTGGATTAGTTTCAATCTAAAATCCCCCTGTCACCTGTCCCCCTCTCCCCATACTGTTCCGGCGTATTGATATCCAATAACACAGCCGGATCATCCAATGGAACTTTGTTAATTGCAGCGTAAAATTCTTGGATAATTTGACGTAAACCTAGAGTTTCTTCGCGAATATTTGCTAAGTGCGATCGCATTTGATGAGCAAACAATATAGGATGCCCCATTTTATTTTGATATACAGGTGCAGTAATTAAGGCTGAATTGTCTTGATGTGCTTGTAATAGTTGTTGGTAAATCCCTGCTTCTCTAGGTTGGTCAACGGCGGAAATTGCTAAAGTTTCAAAATTTGGGGAAATATTTTCTAACCCTGCCAAAATAGAAGTTGTTTTCCCAGCATGACTATGAGGATTAATCACCGTTAAACTACCAACAAGACAATCCTTCTGTCGGTCAATATTATGTGAACCTAACACTACTACAGGAGTAAAGCCGATACTCAACCACTGTTCTTGTTGATAAGTTAATAAATTTTGACCTGCACCCCAACTTAGTGAGGTTTTGCAGATACCCATGCGAGTAGATTTACCCGCCGCTAAGATGAGAGCAAAGTTTGTCAAGTTTCAACTATTTAATCTTAAGTTCCAATTATGATGGCAATTGCTCTGACCAACTCATCCGAGTCGATGGGTTTGGCAATATGTTGTTGAAATCCTGATTGGAGTGCTTGTTGTTGGTGAATTTCTCCCGCATAAGCAGAAAGTGCGATCGCTGGGATATTTCCTCCCTGTTAGGGTGAGTATTGTCTAATTTGCTAAATCTGGTACTGATATTGGGAGCGGGTTTTAGCCTTTGTCTTAGTAGTTCATTTGTTCGCTTTGAACGGGCTGGGGTCTAAGGGTTTTGAATCCTCCTATACCCCTACTTTTAAGAAACTGCTTCCAGGTTGGAGACTTGGGAGTATTGTTCCCAGCCCATGACTTGGTTTCGTCCAGCTGCTTTAGCGGCCAAGAGACACTGATCGGCACGATCTAACAAGTTCATTCCTTTTTCATCATCATTGGGTTGGAAATAAGCCACACCTAAACTGATGGTGATATGCAGATGTAAGTTACCGTTGATAGCAAAGGGTTGTTCTTTAACTATACGATTGAGACGTTCAGCTACTGTCAGTGCTTCGTCACCATTTGTATGAGGTAAAAGCACTACAAACTCCTCTCCACCGTAACGGAATGCTATATCCTGACTACGTAAATTATGACGCAGACGGCTACACAGCAATTGCAAAAGGCGATCGCCAACTAAATGTCCATGTTGATCATTAACCTTTTTAAAGAAGTCTACATCTATAATAATTAAGCTCAAGGGAATATCTTGAGTCCGGGCTTTGTTGATTTGTCTGGGTAAATCCCATTCTAGGGCGCGACGATTATTTAATTCTGTTAGTGAATCTGCTAAAGCGATCGCTGAGAGAATATCATTAGTATTCATCAAATCGCGATACTTTTGGACTTTTCGCACACCAACTGTTAATTGACTTAAGATTAAACTTTTGGTTGCAGTTGTGAGGCGATCGTTTGTCTCTTCAGTTAATAACCAAATATAAGCATCTGCACCTAAATTTAGGGCATGAGCAGTTATCTCAAACTCCCATTCCCAACCACGTTGACTTTTTTCAAATAACAGATAGGGACGATCTTCCACCAAAATACAATGT
This sequence comes from Anabaena sp. CCY 9402-a, assembly GCF_963920945.1. Classification (NCBI taxonomy): domain Bacteria; kingdom Bacillati; phylum Cyanobacteriota; class Cyanophyceae; order Nostocales; family Nostocaceae; genus Anabaena; species Anabaena sp. CCY 9402-a. Next base: position 67,822 of record NZ_CAWUDL010000012.1, on the reverse strand, counting down.
ATCCAGGATAGCTGGTTTTGTTCTTTTAACCAGCTGCAAATTTTTATGCTACCCTTCCAACTTGCCTGCACAAATATAATATCGGGCTGCACAATTTGTATGTGCGACACTGCCTGATTAAAATCATTTATCACTTTTAAATTAAAAGTGTTAGCATCATGAATCTGATCGGGAAGTGTGGCAAGAAAGTTATGACTTCCAAAGACCAGAATGCTGCTTTTCATTGCTGTGCTTTTTGCCTTTATTCTTGCTAATATTTAAGTTTATTTTGCCAATACCTTATAGATTTATTATTCTCCCGAAAATATTTGTATATATCTATACATTTTTACATCTAGCATGAACAAAAACCTTAAAATTTAATATCCTCTTAATACATTTACTAAAACATATAAAGACTAGATTATTTTCCCTTATTTTAATTGTCTATTGCTTTGATTTTGATTTATAAAACAGTAAAAATACCGAATATTCTACAGAGGTATCATATTATTTATGTATTTATCAGGTGATGATAATTTAAGCGAATTTAAATTAGTCATAAAGTTATAATTTAAGCTTCAAGAAAACTAAAATTTAACCTACCTTTAATATCATAGTAATCTCCATTGTGAAACCTCAGTATAAAATACTAAAAAAATATATTTTTATATATACTATATACCAAAAATTTTTAAGTAATTTTACTTAAAATAAAGCTTTTTATCGTGAGAATACGCAAAATCACCCAGATGATCCCGTAATTTTATATACTTTTTTTAGAATGTAAATTTTTAATAAAACTCGTGCAAAAATACTAATAAAATGAGTTACTTTGTCTATTTTTCCAGCACATTAAATAAATAATGTATCAAAGCTAGATAGCATCAGTAAATACAATCATGAAATTGGCAATCCGCAAGATATTTGAATTATATATAATTGCTCAGATATTTCAGATGATTAAAATTGAGTTTTTTAAATTTAAATAAATACGAATTAATTTAATTGAATAAAATCATAAGTGGCTACTATTCATTAAATTCCTCTTTATACAGAGTAGGTTAAAACCCCCGAAAAAAAAGCAACGTAGTTGCGTCCAAAGTGCTTCTTCTTAGGGGAAAGGCTGTGTAAATAGACCAGGGATGAAAACCACGATTAAGGGCTTTAGTCCTCACTTAAATGTGGTAGGATTAACGCGGTGGAAGAGTAATCAACCACGTAAAAAACCCATTTGCTACCTAACACCTAGACGCTGAACCTTCTCCCAAAGGGCTAATGTGTACACACATCTGGAGTGCTGGTTGCAAAATGTGGTTTTATCCCCCTAAATCCACGCCACTTGCTACAATGAAAGACTACTATTACAGTACGGTGTAAATAAGCGCAAAGTTGAACCACTGCGTTGCCGGGGTTCTCCCGGTTGTAGCAAATGGCGTAGCGGTGTCGGTTTCCGTCCCGCCCAACTTTATCAGACGAATTTTGAATTCACGGCGGTACTAGCCCTTAATCCTTAAATAAAACTAATTTGTCATTTCTTCCCATGTCTTCAAACCCCCAGTTCATAGGCGGTAACGAAATTCGCGCCAAATTCCTTAACTTCTATGCTCAAAGGGGACACCAAATGTTGCCTAGTGCGTCCCTTGTGCCAGAAGATCCCACTGTGCTGTTGACGATCGCAGGGATGCTACCATTTAAACCGATATTCCTGGGGCAGCGCACACCAGAATTTAACCGGGCGACAACTTCCCAAAAGTGCATCCGTACCAACGATATCGAAAATGTCGGACGCACCAAACGGCATCATACATTTTTTGAGATGCTGGGTAATTTTAGCTTTGGTGACTATTTTAAGGAACAAGCGATCGCCTGGGGTTGGGAAATTTCCACAGAAGTTTTTGGCTTACCCAAGGAACAACTAGTAGTCAGCGTCTATGAAGAAGATGACGAAGCTTTTGCTATCTGGCGAGATCAAATTGGTGTAACGTCAGCCAGAATTAAACGTATGGGTGCAGATGATAACTTTTGGGTATCTGGCCCCACTGGCCCCTGTGGCCCTTGTTCCGAAATTTATTACGACTTCCACCCAGAACGGGGCGATGAGAATATAGATTTAGAAGATGACACCCGGTTTATCGAGTTTTATAACTTGGTGTTCATGCAATACAACCGGGATGTAGAAGGTAACTTAACACCCCTGCAAAATAAAAACATCGATACCGGTATGGGTTTGGAGAGAATGGCGCAAATTCTCCAAAAAGTGCCGAATAATTATGAAACTGACTTAATTTTCCCGATTATCGAGACAGCCGCCAAAATTGCGGGGATTGATTACCATAACAGTGATGAAAACACCAAAGTTTCTTTAAAAGTCATTGGTGATCATGTCCGTTCCGTTGTCCACATGATTGCTGATGAAATCCGCGCCTCCAATGTGGGGAGGGGTTATATATTGCGGCGATTAATTCGGCGAGTGGTGCGTCATGGGCGATTAATTGGTATTACTGGGGAATTTATTAACCAAGTCGCCGAAAGTGCGATCGCCCTTTCCGAATCAGCATACCCCAATGTCCGCCAACGGGAAGCCGCAATCAAAGCCGAACTGCAACGAGAAGAAGCAAATTTCCTCAAAACTTTAGATAGAGGAGAGAAACTCCTAGAGGAAATTATCCAACAGGTGAAACAGCAAGGGCAAACCCAAATTAGTGGTGAAAGTGCTTTCACACTTTACGATACCTACGGTTTCCCCCTAGAACTCACTCAAGAAGTCGCCGAGGAAAATCACCTCACTGTTGATGAAGCTGGCTTTAAAGTGGAGATGCAAAAGCAAGTCGAACGCGCCAAAGCCGCACACGAAACCATCGACTTAACAGTGCAAGGTTCTCTCGACAAACTTGCAGAACACATCCACGCCACCGAGTTTATCGGTTACACCCAACCAGTAGCAACAGCGAAAGTCGAAGTTTTATTAGTGGGTGGCGTTTCTCAAGAGGAAGCCGAAGCCGGAACAGACGTGCAGATTGTCCTCAACCAAACCCCATTCTATGCCGAATCGGGTGGACAAATCGGCGATCGCGGTTATATCTCCGGCGACGGCGTGGTTGTACGCGTGGAAGATGTGAAGAAAGAATCCGATTTCTTCGTCCACTTCGGACGCATCGAACGCGGTACACTGCGCGTAGGCGATACCGTCACCGCCCAAATTGATCGCGCTTGTCGTCGTCGCGCCCAAGCTAACCATACAGCAACTCACCTCCTACAAGCGGCGTTAAAGAAATTTGTGGATGAGGGGATATCTCAAGCCGGTTCTTTGGTATCCTTTGACAGATTGCGCTTTGACTTCAACTGTCCCCGTGGTTTAACTCTAGAGGAAATCCAACAAGTGGAAGAACAGGTTAACACCTGGATAGCCGAAGCCCACTCCGCCAAAATCGAAGTATTACCCTTAGCTGAGGCGAAAGCTAGAGGTGCTGTAGCGATGTTTGGGGAAAAATACGGTGATGAAGTCCGCGTCATCGATTTTCCTGATGTGTCGATGGAATTATGCGGTGGGACGCACGTCAGTAATACTGCGGAGATAGGCGTATTTAAGATTATTACTGAAGCTGGTGTGGCTTCTGGGGTGCGGCGGATTGAAGCTGTTTCCGGCCCCGCAATCTTAGATTACTTGAATGTACGGGATAAAGTGGTTAAAGATTTAAGCGATCGCTTCAAAGTCAAACCCGAAGAACTACCAGAGAGAATCACCACCCTGCAAAGCGAACTAAGGAATGCAGAGAAGCAACTAGAAACACTGAAAGGACAATTGGCGATCGCTAAATCTGACAGCTTACTCCAAACAGCGACAACTTTAGGCGATCATAAAATCATCGTCGCCGAGTTAGAAGGCGTTGACCCCGAATCCTTAAAAACCGCAGCCGAACGCTTACTGCAAAAAATCGGTAACGGTGCAGTGGTGTTAGGTTCAGTTCCCGAAGAGGGGAAAGTCAGCTTAGTTGCAGCCTTTAGTCCTGAAGTGAACAAGAAAGGCTTACAGGCGGGTAAATTTGTGGGTGCTGTAGCGAAAATTTGCGGTGGTGGCGGTGGCGGTAGACCAAACCTCGCCCAAGCCGGCGGACGCGATGCTAGTAAGTTACCAGCAGCCCTGGAACAAGCACAGAGTGATTTAAATTCCGCCTTGGGTTAATTTCTTGTAGGGTAGGCATCTTGCCTGCCTTAGAATTATGATGCACCTTTGCCAGAAGATATTTTGAACGCATTTGAGGACAGATGAAAATTCTCTCTCTGCGCCTCTGTGTCTCTGCGTGATTAAATCATCCAGCACAGTTAAAATCACGAATTAACCTTTCCACCACCCATCAACAAACCAACCTCCTCAACTGTTGCGTATTATATTTTCACTTGACGATGTACGACCTTGAGATTTAAAAATTGTGCAATTTTTTCTACCATTTCTAGTTCACTATTCCAAGTATTACTGTAGTACCAGTATAAAGTTAGACGTTTATTGTTAGGCAAGATTAAAAAATATTCAAATTTACTATCATCACTTTTATCAATTTTTTCTTCCTTTAAAACATCGATGATTTCATTAATTTGATGTTCAATAACTTTGTTAACCACTAAGCCTTTTTGATTAATAATAATTCGATTGCTAGTTTTATCAATAGTTAATTTTCTAGAATAGGGAATTAATATTATCAATATCCATAAAGAAAGACTGATAGTGAATGATATCAGTCCGATAGCTAAAGGTATGATTGCTAATTCTGATTGCGTTTCTACCTGGGAAATTGACTGTTTTTTATTTATAATAAAATTATTGATTTCAGATGCTATTGCTTGAGCCTTATCCTCTGATCTATAGCCAAAAAAAGTGAAATTACCATCACCACTTTTCAATATTACCCGATATTCTATATGAGAAATATCTTCTCCTGACAATGGTGCTATGATTACTCCAGATAATCTATCGATAAATGTTTCTCTCTCATATTTAAGGAATAAGTTGATTTCCTTTAAATTACAATTTATCTGATTAGGTTCAATTCTATTACAAGCAAGCATCACCTTTTGTGGTAGTCCATTATAAGCAAAGACGATGCTAAATAGTGTGACAATTATATTAATAATTATAGAAGTCACTATTTCTTGACGAGGATTATTTTGTATGATCAATTTATTTTGAATACTCACCATAAAGATACAAAACTCCACCCTGTTATATAGCAGCAATATTAACCAAAACAATTTGATAATAAAAATGATATATTTACTGATTTATTATTTTGATAATTATTTTTTCCAAAATTAAATAAATAATTTAATCTTTGCTAAACTTTTGGGTAGACAGGAGTAGCAATGGTAGCTTAACCATACAAGACAAATTGACGGCGACTAAAATTGAGATGAGTCGTGAGTGCTGAGTAATATATTTTCTTCCTACCTTGTCTGCGACACGCTACGCGAACTGTCTCCTGCCTTTCACCTTATACAGAGAATTTTATGAATACGTCACAAACAGTAGAACAATTACAAGCGAAATGGATTACACCAGAAAACTTTCAACTTTATGGACAAGTAATTTTTCCTAGCGATGATGGGAAAGCTTTTGATTTAGAAGATGCTCAACTCAACTTAAAAAATGGCACTCCGCGTTTTTATATTATGCGACTGCAAAAGCGAGGACGTAAGTTTCATAAAATTACTCGCCATGTGCAATGTACACAATGTTTAGGTTCTCTAGAAGGGAAAGATTGGTTAATTGCAGTTTGTCCTCCCCATAATGATTTGCATGAACCAGTATTAGCAGAAATTGCTGCTTTCCGCATTCCGGGTAATTGTTTTATTAAGTTAAATGAAGGCACTTGGCACGCAGGCCCATATTTTGATCATGAGTTTGTAGATTTTTATAATCTAGAACTTGCCGATACAAATGTTGTAGATCATTTCACATATGATTTCTTAAAAAACCATCAGTTAGAGATAGAAATGGTATAAACAGTTTTTTGATAGGCGATCGCATCTTCTCTTTCAGAATATTACTCAGTAAGAAAGCGATCGCCTACAGGTCTTTATAGATAGCCTTGAGACTGATACCACAACACTGTATCTTTCAACGTATCCCTGAAGGGGCGAAAGGTTACTCCCAACTCTTGGTCAGCTTTGGCTGAACTTAAGTTCGCTTTTTCCAATAAAGTTTGGATACCAGCCAGTGGCATAGAGTTGACCCCACCCGTCAAACCTGCCCAGGTTTCCAACAACCAAGCGATAGAAAGTGCAATCCAATCAGGAATTTCCATTTTCGGAGCTTTCACCCCTGAAATCGCTTCTAGTTCTAAAGCAATATCCTTCATTGTTTTCAGTGATCCCGCTACGATGTAACGCTCACCCCTTTTCCCTCGTTCGGCAGCAGTAACCATAACTGCCGCTACATCGCGAACATCAGTCAATGAAGCACCACCATTAATTATCCCTGGCAGCTTACCTGCCAATAGATCCAACACCAGTTGCCCCGCAGAAGTCGGTGCGGCATCCCCAGGACCCATCATCCAACCGGGCAAAATCATCACCACATCCATTTGGCTAGTCTCCAGAAACCGATAAATTTCCTGTTCTGCCAAAATCTTAGTTTTGAAATAAAGGTTCTTTTGGGCGAATTTGCTGTAAGGTGCGGTTTCAGTAGCAGCCTGATGTGGGTAGGTCTGAATTACTCCACTGGATGAGGTAAAAATCGTTCTTGCCACCCCTTGCACTTCTGCCGCTTGCAAAAGTTCCATTGTGGCATCTACATTGATGCGCTTCATCTTCTCCCAGTGACTACCCGGTTGGTAATACTCCCGAAAAAAAGCCGCCGTGTGAAATACTACATCTACTCCCTTTAACACCTGAGCAAAGGCAGGCACATTCTCAATATCACCCTGAACAAATTGAACTCCACTGCTTCCCATAAAGCGTTTAGCCTTATCAATAGACCGAACCAGTCCCTTCACTTGCCATCCCTGTGAGATTAGCAATTGGCAAAGATTACTACCCAGCAGACCTGTCGCTCCAGTCACAAAAGCTGTTTTGCCACTCATGATTGTTATCCCCTGGTGAGCGTGTTCCTTGTAGATTTAGTCCGAACTTTGTTAATGTGAGCTATTACTCACACCTACATTTGGAAGTATATGAGTAAAAGCTCACATCGTCAATCGCCAGAGAATAAAATAGTGAAGTCAACCGTTTCAGAGGATGGTAATCCAACATTACAAAAAACCCGCCGTAGTCCATCAGGAGAGCGTGGTCAACGACGGCGTGATTTAATCCTGGACACTGCCGCCGATTTGCTGGCGGCAGGAGGGGCAGAAGCTATCAACACCAATGTTTTAGCCGAGCGATCTGGTATTTCAGTTGGCTCAGTGTACCAGTATTTTTCTAACAAGGAAGCAATCCTCACAGCGTTGGGGGAGCGATATATGCAGCAATTGGGCAGCAATACGTTGACCTCGCTACAACAGGATGTGTCCGGTCTAGATTTTGCCACGATAGTTGATCGAGTGATTGACCCGATGATTGCCTTTGAGCGCAAACATCCTGCCTTTAGACATCTAAATGCTGGGCAGGAAGGGGGAGGAACTATGGCTGAAGCCGCTCAACAGGTCGATCAGGAGATACTGGCAACCATCTACGATTTACTCCTACGGGTTTGTCCGGAACTGAACCCCATCCAGAGTTGGCAGATTGCGCGGATATTGAAAGCCCTCTATAAAGGTATGAGTTATCTCATACAGCAGGAAAAAGACATTGAGAAAGATGGTGGAAATGTTGATGGTATGATTGCTGACATGAAACGAATGATGGCGGGCTATTTAGAGGATAGTTTAAGTTAATTTAATTTATCCTGAAAGCCCTGCCCCATGATGGTTTTAAACTTAAATAACATTTAAAATATACCTGCGAAATATGGGTAAAAAAAGTTATTTACTCAAATACCACAGTGCGATTACCGTAGACTAAAACTCGATTTTGTAAATGTAAACGTACTGCTCTAGCTAACACCATGCGTTCTAAATCTTTGCCCTTTCTAATTAAATCTTCAACTTCATCGCGGTGGCTAACTCTGACTACATCCTGCTCAATAATTGGCCCCGCATCTAATTCAGCAGTGGCGTAATGAGCCGTCGCACCAATGACTTTAACGCCCCGTTCAAAGGCTCGATGATAGGGATTAGCACCCACAAACGCAGGTAAGAATGAGTGATGTATATTAATAATTTGAGGGAATTTAGCAATAAAATCAGGAGTAACAATTTGCATATATTTAGCTAAAACAACTAAATCAATTTTGTATTCTTGGAGTAATTGTAGTTGTTTAGCTTCTTGTTCTGGTTTATTGTCTTTATTAATAGGAATGTGATGGAAGTCGATACTAAATTGGTCGGCGATTGGTTTTAAATTAGCATGATTACTAATAATTAAGGAGATGTCTGCTGACATTTCTTGAGCGCGTTGTCGCCAAATCAAATCATAAAGACAATGGTCTTGGCGACTTACCCAAATGGCAATATGGGGGATTGTATCAGAAAAGTGGAGTTCCCATTTAGCACCTAAAGGTTGGGCGATCGCATTAAATGCAGGCCCAATTAATTCTCGCGGCAAATTGAAGCCCCTTAACTGCCATTCAATCCGGGAGAGAAATAACCCAGCCGCAAAGTCTGTATGTTGATCGGCGTGAATAATATTACCGCCATTAGAATAGATAAAATTGGCAATTTTTGCCACTAGTCCCCGTTGATCTGGACAAGAAATTAGTAAGGTTGCAGTTGGTTCAGTCATAAAAATAGAAAATTAAAAAGATAATATATCATTACCAACCTCGCCTATACACGAACTACGCAACAATAACGTATTTTCGTCATTGCAAGCATAAGGAAGCAAGCGCAAAGTTTTGATTTTTGTTGCGCGTATTTAGGTTCTACTGTGATATTATTGGCTATTGGTTGGAGTCGGTTCAGGGGTGCTTGGTGTAGGCGTTTGCTCAACCTGATTTGTAGGTTGTTTCCATTCAGATAATTCTCGATTTATCGCATTTTCAAAATCGGTAGATACCAACAGCACATTAATATTGCCATTTGGTTGGGTATTTGGGTCAACTTGGGCATAGAGGAAACGACGGTTAAAGTCGGCTTTGCCTAAAACTATCTGATGAGTTTTTTGATTCTTCAGTTTAATATTGATAGTGGCTTGGGGTTGATTTAAACCAAAATCTCCCGCTTGATTAGCTGGAATTGATAAACTGCGAGCCACCTTTGGTGGAGCTGCGCTAACGCTCTTCCCCTTAACCAATAAATCCATTAAATAAGAAACAATTGCATCATTGGCTGGCTCTGACACAGGAGACTTGAGCAACCACTTAGGGTTAGGTTCAGGGTTGCGTTCCAAATTCAGGGTAAGTTTTGCAGTCTTTATCGTCAAAGCCTGCACATCCTCTTCAGCAAAAGAGAAAATTTGCTGCTGATTCACCTTAGCTTCTTCACGCTGAGTTGCACCTCGAATTTCGTAGAAATAAACGAATCCTCCCAACCCCAGTGCGAGTAAAACTAAAATCAAAGTTGTTTTTGGTAATTTCATAGTCAATAGTCAATAGTCAACAGTCAATAGTCCCCATACTCATCGCCGTTTCCACCAAATAGCAACGGCGGTGATAAAGCCAATTAAGGGTAAAACTATCACAGAAGACAAGGTGAGAAAGTTGGCTTGGGCGGCTGACATGGTGATACGGCGATTTTTCGGTTCTTTGGGACGTATCGAAAGGGGTTGTTGATCTTGCTGACTTAGCCAGGTGACTGAGTTGAGGAATACATCACCATTAAGTTGCTGTTGGAATATCCTATCTGTGACAAAATCTGAGTTCCCTATCACTACTAACCTTGACTCAGTAGCAGGTTTTTCAGACGGCTGTTCAGCTTGAGGAGCTTCCGTAGGACTAGCCTGAGTCTGTGGTGTGGGTAATGTAGTCGGGGAAGGAGTAGGACTAGCCTGATTTTGGGGTGTGGGTGAAGTAGTAGGACTAGCTTGATTTTGGGGTGTGGGTAATGTAGTCGGGGAAGTAGTAGGACTAGCCTGAGTCTGTGGTGTGGGTGAAGTAGTTGGTGCAGTTATGGCTGTGGGTTTAGCTGGTATTGTTTTGCTTAAAGCCACACCTAAGGTTAGAGGGCCTTTGAGGTCTTTGTCAGGGTTAAACTCTAATTTTTCACTTTGGAGGTCGCTTTCTGCCCAGCTATCGGGATAGGGTTTAGTTTGTAGTAGAGGAGTAGACTGCACACCAGCGACTGGGGTAATTTCCAGAGGTCTAGCTAGACGATAAAAAGAAATACCGTCGCGAAAATCTTGAGTAATGGGGTGTTGTCCGTAATCTCTAACGATAGGTGCAGCAGGGCCAAGTCCTACACCAGCACCGGAGACATCCACCGCCAAACGATCATCTAGACGCACGCCCCACTCTTGTAGCAAACTGTTGAGGTTGGGGTTGGTATTGGGGTCAACCATGAGTAACACGTTGCCACCACCATTGAGATAAGCTTGTAAAGCTTTGACCTCAGCATCAAATAGTTCGCGTTTGGGGCCAGCCACAACGACAACATCAGCATCATCAGGAACTTTGGGATTGTCTGTGAGACTTAATGGTGAAGCAGTGTAATTTTTATCGCTTAAACCTTGAATAGCTTGTGACATTCCCCCTTCACCAGTGGTAATGGGATGTTCGCCATGACCTTGGAGGAAGTAAACTTTGGCAATGCGATCGCTATATAATTGTTGCAGTTTATTCGTTAACTTAATCTCTGACAGGCGTTCATTGACATTAACTGACTGCACTAATTGCCGCTTGTCGCCAGCTTCTAGATATACTTCCCCGTAATCTTTCACACCAAATTTTTCTGCTAATCCCGGTCTACCTTGGGGATCAACATACTCAAACTGAAATTTTGAACTTTGGCGGCGATAATTTGCCAACAGTTCCCTGTCTTGAGGATTTTGGTTAACATCAAACACCCAAAGCTTAATCGGTTGCTTAAGGTTACGGACTAATTCCTGTGATTGGGGGGAAATAGTAAACAATTGCGTATCTGTTAAATCTGTACGCACTTGGTAGCGAGTCGCTAAAAAGTTAATTAATCCGACGATTAACAATACCGCCAGAGTTGCAACCAAAGCGTTAGTACCAGCTTGAGTAGAACGCCGTTTCCACCATTGACTGCGTTGACTTTGCCAAGCTACCCACAATCCACAAATAATAATTCCTGTAATTAGCAGCACTAGGGGAACAACTCCCCAACTGTCAGCCACTAACCCAGCCGTCAAACCCGCTACAGTGAAAAACGGCCCCAGTAAAAATAAATATTTCCAAAGTTGTTTTTGTTTAATAGTTGTCATTTTATTTAGTCATTATTCATTGGGGATAATTGCTACTACCCTGTCATCTGTCACCTGTCACCTGTCACCTAAACCCCTATTGTCTCTGAAATCTCAGTGCATCAATTGACTGTGCGGTGAGGAAGATACCTAAAAAGATGTAACTGCCAAATAAAATTAAGGCACTGCTATCAAAGATGCCTTGAATGAGGGTGTTGTAATGTTTTAGCAAAGAAAAATGACCCATAATTTCACCTATGGGGCCACCAATACTTTTAGCGATTAAATCAACAAATAACAGCAATATAACTAAAGCAAAAGTGAAAACAGCAGAGAGGATTGTACTGTCGGTTAAAGACGAAATAAACATTCCTAAAGATAGAATTGCCGACGCTAATAAGATTAAACCCAAGTGTCCCACTAAGGGAATTACAGGTGATAGGGGGGGATTAGAACTGCTAATGGCGATCGCTTCAAATACCATTAACGGTAAAATCAAAGTAGTAAAAAATGTCACCACGCCTAGTAATTTACCGACAGCAACAGCCCAGTTGGTAATGGGGGAGGTGGCTAGGAGTTCTAAAGTTCCCCGTTTGCGTTCTTCAGCATAGAGTCCCATTGAGAGAATTGGCAAAATAAATAACAACAGCCAACCCATACGGTCTAAAAAGGCTTTAATAAATTCGTAGGGGACATCAATAGGCGGGACTGGGACGTTTAATTGTTGTCCTTGTAAATCGATAAAGGCGACAGCTGGTAAAATCCCATCCGGCCCCAGCAAAATCATCACTAAAAATAAACCGCCGATCAACCAAAACACGCCAGCGATCGCATAAGCTAAAGGCGAGACAAAATAAGTCTGTAACTCTCGCCGATAAATGGCAATAATGTTACTCAGGACTATACCCATTTACGCTGTTTCTCCTTCACTAGCTGGTGATTTGCCAATTGTGGCTAAGTTTTTTTCTTCCCTGGTTAGTTGCAAGAATACATCTTCAAGGGTGGCACTGACACGCCGCATTTCATGCAAACTAAATCCAGAACTGACTAAAGTTGTAGCTATATCTTTTCCTGGTTCACTTCCCGCCTGTGAAAGCACCCGCAAGTAAGCACGGTTTTCTCTAGGATCATTCACAGGTACAGACTCTACCAAATTTACACCTGCGATGTTTTGCAATACCTGCTTGGCTAGGGCGGCTTCTCCTTCAATTTCTATTTCATAGCCTGCACCGCCTGTCAACTGCGTCATCAAATTTTCTGGTGTATTAGTTGCAACTACCTGACCGCGATTAATGATGGTGACGCGGTTACAGGTCATACTCACCTCTGGGAGAATGTGGGTAGACAGGATAACTGTGTGTGTCCCGGCGAGGCTTTTAATTAAGTTGCGTACCTCAATAATTTGTCGCGGGTCAAGTCCCACGGTTGGTTCATCTAAAATAATCGCTGGGGGATCATGAACGATCGCCTGAGCAATACCGACCCGTTGACGATATCCTTTAGATAATTTGCGAATAATTACCTGACTTTTTTCTTGTAAATTGCAGCGTTTGATAGCTGCTTTCACCTTGGCGGCGCGATCGCCTGCTGATATACCTTTAATATGGGCGACAAAATGCAGAAATCCCTCCACCGTCATCTCAGGATATAACGGCGGCGTTTCCGGTAAATAGCCAATGCGTTGACGCACAGCCAGAGAACTTTCATGGACATCAAAGCCAGCAATTTTAGCTGTACCACTACTAGCTGGTAGATAACCCGCCAAAATTCGCATCGTTGTAGTTTTTCCCGCACCATTCGGCCCCAGAAACCCTACAATTTCCCCCGGTTCAACATTAAAAGTTACATCAGTAATAGCTGGGGTAGAACCGTAAATTTTACTGAGATGTTCAACTTCAATCATCGGTTATCTGGCGATCGCAACTTAAACTAGGGTACTCAACAATAGTGACATTTTACCGACACTCTTGATCAGTGCCAGGCTTATTGCTCACTGGTTGACGTGAAAAACTGCCCACAAGTTGCCCAGAAGTATAGGTGTGTAAGGCATGAAAAACTGGTGCAAGGTGTAAAATTTCCTTTAAATCAGTGTCATTACTGAGGCAAGTATCAAAAATATAAAGTTAACTTTAAGCATAAAATTTTCAAAGATTAATCATCTATAAATTGCCCTTATTTACTGTTAAGCAATCACCCATAAATGCCTAACACCTCAAATTAAACTTATCAAAATTTCTCACACTAATTAAACCTCCGCGTACCTCCGCGTAAACCTCAGCGTACCTCTGCGTTTAATCAAACCTCCTCCTGCTACTTCCAATAGTAGCCACACCTTGCCGTGCAGACTTATACCAAAAATCTACCTCCATCTTATGTTCACCTTACAACTACAACAGTCAGTCTTAGATTCACTCCGAAATCTTAAAAAAATCGACACCCTCAAAAAATTATTTTGGAGTCAATTAAACTACGAAAGAATTAATCAAACCCTTTAGCGGCGGAAACTAACTGAAGCAGTTGCTAACGAACTGATAGAAGAACCTCTATTATTAGCATCCGGTGGGACTAATAGCGCCTTTCACGTAATTTACTCACGACTAAAACTGCATGGGGGTGACTTCCCTGGTTAGGTTAACGGAGTGTCAAGAGACGCGATCGCGGCGAAACCGCCAAAATAACCCTAGAGCAGCAGAACCGATAAACCATCCTAGGGTAATTGTGGCTTCGGGAACTGGTTTAATAGATGTGTAGTTTGTGATGGAAAAAAATGTTTCTGGTTCAAGGTCAAAACTCCACTGGAAAGCGTAACTATTCTCGCCAGTTAATGTCCCAGGAAAATTTGTCAGAGTAGTAGGAAGATTGTCTGTTAAGGCATTTAAAATATCAGGGAAAGGAGCTACTTGGTAGTAGCTTGCCGAAGGTTTAATCACTTCTGTAGCTAAGGTAAAGTTATCAAACTGTGTAGCCATCCCATAACCGATTTTTGTTGAATCCTCCTGACCGTTATCAGTTAGATCAAAATCAGTATACTTAAACAAATGGAAGTCTAACGGATTAGAGCTAGTATTTTTAATCTCGATATTCTCAAATAAGCTAGAGTGACCACTACCTGGCTTACCCCCATTTAAACGGTAGTTGAGTTCGATTTCAAAGCCAGCACCAGCATAGCTGGCTGTGAGCATATTACTAGTTGGTTGAGTTTGATTCAGTCCAATTAAATTGAGGTTATTAATTGGATTTTCTCCACTAGTAGAGCCAACACGATACCAAAATTGGCTCTGAAATAAATGATTTATATCATCAACTGTCCAAAAGATAAGACCACTATTGCCAGGGTCACTAGAAGAAGTATCAAAAGCAGCAATTGAATTCTCATCACTCAGAGCCAATACAGCCGATTGAGCAGACCGTTCTGTAAATCCCACAGTTAAAATAACGGTGGTAGTTGTCAAAAATAGAAATGGTCTTTTGAGAAACTTGGAGAGTTTTTTCAACATATCAATTTATGGCTTATGTAGGGGCATTACTATCAGAATAAAATCTGTAAAATATAGGAACTAGTTTGATATTTAGCAATTTGAAAATACTTGAACTTGGCAATTTTTTCAAAAATCAAATAAGCATCCTATATCTATCAGAAAAAAGTAATTTTGAAATTGATCAGCTACTACAAGTGGATTTGCTCATACCTTGAGTTAGCCTCAGAAAGCCTCTGCTGTGCTGATGATTTCTTCCAGCTTTCGATCAAGCATTTGTGCGATCGCTAGGATTTTTGGGTTTTGGAATTGTCCCAGAACAAATGACGGCTGATTGTAAGTGATCTGAGTCCGTCCCTCTTGGTCTTCATACACCAACATTCGCAAAGGAACATAAAGCCCAACCCCTAAATTTTCTTCTAACATTTGTCTGGCAATGAGGGGATTGCCAATCACATAGAGCTTGGCCTTGGTATCTTTAAAGGCTAGGGACATCAGACTACCATGATCAATAATCGCAAAAGTCATTAAGCTTCTAGTGCCGATTTTTGACTCCAGTTTCTCCTGGAACTCCTCCCACGACTGACTGGCCAAGACCATTTCTTCAACACCCGCCAAATCAATCTGATCTTTTTGAGCGATCGCTTCAATTGCTGTTGTAAATTCCTCAAAGGACTTGTTTGAAGACACCATAATGTGCATTTCTGACAACAGCGTTAGGGTTTCCATTCTGTTCTCCTTCTTGGGTTATTTTGTGCTGAATCTCAACTTTAGATTTGACCAAAGAACCGGAATGGTTAGCGCAATAGCCAACTTTTGATCGTCCGCGCCACCAAATCAGGGTTGTCATGGTGGACAAAGTGGCCAGCCGTGGGGATAGTCACAAGTGTTAAGTCATTTTCCACCCACTCCCACGTATTGTTCAGCGCACCAGCTAAAAGATATTGGTCTTGTAAACCATGAATCATCAGTACAGGTGCTTGCACTTTGATCACTGGTGAAGTGTCTTCTGCATAAGGTTCTCTGGGATAATTTCGTTGGTAGTAATGCAACATTGCCTGCATATCAGACCGTTGCAAAGCCTGGATATATTTCTCTTTCACGGCTTCTTGCATCGTTGGCTTTGTCACCAAACTACAAAGCATTTCCGGGGTGAGGCTCAGATAGGTTTCTTCCTGCTGAAAGTCTCTGGCGTACTGACTATTTTGCTGTTGCTGTGGATTGTGGGCAAGTTCCCGCGCCAAACCCCTGGGATGAGGCAAGTTGAGAATAATCAGCTTTTCGATCATCGCGGGTATGTGCATCGCAAATTGCCAAGCGACCATACCACCCCAGTCATGACCCACAATAATCGCTTTCTCTCTCCTCAAATGATGGATAACAGTCTGTACGTCTTCTAAAAGTAAGCGAATGTCGTAATTCTCCACCCCTTTGGGTTTGTCGCTGAGGTTGTAGCCTCGCATATCTATAGCCACAACTTGGTAGTATGGGGCGAGAAACTCCATTTGGTAGTGCCAGGTATACCAGTAGTCTGGAAAACCGTGGATCATTACTAGGAGTGGCCCTTCACCGAGGCTAGCGTAGTGGATTTTTACGCCATTGTTGTTAGCATAGCCATGTTCGACACGGGATTCTAGGTCGGCGATCGCAGCAACGCCTCCTGGGCTAAACTGATCTTCCATATTCACATTCATGCTTTCCTCCAGGTCATTTGCAGCTATCAATAGTCTTCTGCTGTATTCTTAGGAATGAGCAAACGATTCATTAATAGATGATTAAGAAGCTTTGGCCACAGCAGACAAATCATCTACTACTAGATACACTCGGTAAAACTGCCAGATTTCAGGATCTATATCTGCAATATTAGTTGGCAGTTGCGTTGGAGCTTGATTGATAATATCGTCTGGTGTAGCACTTGCCATCCCACTCAAGACTTGACTAGCCATTGTTGTGTATCCTGCGGCATTGCCCAATAATTGCCGGAATTTAGCGGCGCAAGCTGCTGCTCTAGCCAATGCAAATCGATAAGAACCGGCGGCTCTTCCTAATGCTTCTAAGGTTGAGCGTTCTGCACCACCGATAGAGGCGCAGGCGTAACCAACACCACCCCAAAGGTCTGCCTGTCTGGTTGTGGGGAAAGCTGCAATAGTTTGGGATATGTGAGTCACATCCGCACAGTTCACCATCCAAATACTACGACCCAAACCTTGGTCAAAAATATGGCGAGTATATCCAGAAAATTGCTCAGGAGGGTTAGCTGTCGCATCAAGAAACTCCTGCCAATGGAACATCCCATGTTGAAAGCCATAGCCATCGATTACTGGCCAAACTTTCAACGGATCATTTGCTTTTAAATACTTCTCAATCGGCAACCGTCCTTTACCGAGCATTAAACCTACCCCCAAATAAACCATTGCCTGATAAGCTGCACTAGCATCTCCAACAAAGGATTCCACTCGATTTTGATGACTGGGTGCGACTAAATCTTGTTGTGAAAGACCTATACCTATTCCCTCTAAGGCAAATCCAAACAATTCAGTTTCAATGGAATTTAACTTATTTACAAGCACTTCGCGGTCGTCACTGGCTAGAGATGCTTGGTGAGTTTGCCACATTGCATTGGTAACTTGAAAAAATCGCTGCTGCATTTTTTCATCATTTGTTCGCACCCCACGCGCTGTCCAAATATCATTTAACAGCGTCATGACGGTATTTATTTTTAGCTGCCAGGATACGTCTTGCATTTTGATTCTCCTTTTTGAGTAATTGGGTATTAGCTATAGAATTTTTCTCGTATTTTCTCTTGTCATTTACATAACTAAATGCGAACGGTAATGCTGCCAAACTTCTGGGTCTGGTGTTACTTGGGTGTGAGGATTTTCAGCTACTTTAGCAGCCTCCATTCCCCATAGAACCTCACAAGCTAGTTGTGTATGTGCAGAATAGCTGCCAATTTTTTGACGGGACTTAGCAGCGAAAGCTGATCCTTGAATTAAAGCAAACTGATAAGCTCCTGCGGCTATCTTCAAGGCTTCCAAAGTAGCGCGTTCCGCACCACCAGAATAGGTGCAGACAAAACCAATACCACCCCAAAGGTCTGCTTGTCTTGATGGAGGGAAAGCGGCAATTGTCTTTGAGATATGAGTAGCATCAGTACCATCTACAAACCAAATGCTGCGACCCATACCTTGGTCAAAAACACGGACAGCATAGCCAGAAAGATTTTCAGGTATGGCTAATTGATCAAGATATTTTTGCCAATGGGATAAACCATGTTGAAAGCCATAGCCATCAATTACTAACCAAACTCTATCAGGATTAAGTTGTGATATGTACGGCTCTAGAGGTAGGGGGGTTTTACCTAGCATTAAACCCACCCCTACATAGATAAAGTGTTCATAAGCTGTTCCTGTAGCAGCAATGAAGGACTCGACTCGATTGTGCTGGGTAGGTGCAACAAGATCCCGTTGAGTTAGACCCATCCCTACCCCCTCGAAGGCAAATCCGCGCAACTCATCTGCAATTTCATCCAAGTTGGCTATAATTGCCTCTGGTTGGTCATTAGCGATCGCAGCTTGGAAACCCTGAATCAAAGTGCCACGGATCTGTTGCATTCGCTGCTGCACACTAGGAATAATTGCTGAAATTCCACGTTCTGCCCAAATATTGATCGGCAGGGTTTTATCCTCATTTAATCTTGCTTGCACAGCATCCTGTATCATGTTGATTTTCCTGATTTGACAAAGTTCTGAGTCTGAGTCCTAAGTGCTGAGTAGTGACTTAAGCTTTGAGAGCAAAAATAGGACTATTGTGTTTTGGCTTTTCATTGATTGCGCCTAGCTTGAGAAAAGAGAGATGTCCTAGCAAACCAATAGTTTGTTTCAGTAAGCCAATACTGCATAAACTCAGCTTTTCAATTCCCCAAACACGCTCCCACTTATGGATCAGCTCACGAATTTGCTGATCGTAACTAGATAAATTTTCCCATCCACGCAGGCGATCGCCCTTAGCTAAACCTTGAAGGACAAAATCAGCTGCTATTTCTCCACCATTCATCCCAATCGCTACCCCATTGCAAGAGAATGGGTCAAGAAATGCTACGGCATCTCCAACAACCAAAAATCCTTTGCCAGAATATTTTTCAAATTCCCAGTCATAATTCATCACTGGTTGCGTCGGCGTGACTTTTTCCGATGCTTGTATAGCCTTAGCCAAAGGCTGCCAACAATCGATGGTTTCCTGAAATACATTTTCCCAATTCTGAGAACTACTTCTAGCTTTTTCTGCAAATAAAACCACCATGACACTGACTCGTTCATTTGGCAGAGTCATGACTAAGATATAGCCAGCATCTAAAGTAATAACTAAAATTCCATGATTAGGAATTAGCTTTGTTAAGCTATGCCCAACAAAATGGGAAAAAACGGCGATATACTCGTTTGATGTTTTCTCTTGTACCTTTGTACCTAAATGATTTGCTAATGGTGTCAACTTACCTCTGGCATCAATAACAACTTTCCCGGCATATTCAATATATCCATCAGGTGTGCAACCTTTAAAACCAGTAATCTGGCCATTAGTAAACACAAAATCTTTTACTATGATGTTTGGCAAATAAGTTGCACCACAACTCACCGCATTTTCAATTAAAACTTGCTCAAAGATGCTTCGGTTAAGCCCCATCCCTTCATCATGACCCTTAAAACTTTTCGGCTCAATTTCAATTTGGTAATTAAAACTATCATTGGCTGAGACTAACCTAATTTGCTTAGGAGCTTCCACAGCTAACTGGATCTTTTTATCAATATTCAACCTTACTAGTAGGTCATGACTAATTCCATAGAAAGTTTCTGGTAGTTGGAGAACTTGGTTATGCCCTCGATCAACTATCAGTACATCTAATCCCTTTCGTGCTAGTAAATTAGCCGCAGTTAATCCCGCAGTACCTGCGCCAACAACGATAACATCATATACATTTTTCACCATATCTTCCTTGAAAATAGACATTTTGACTTAAAACTAATCTGAAATCCAAGTTCCATGAAAACCGTAAGGAACTCGCTGTGGCAGAAGAATGCGAGCTACAGGTTCATCTGTAAAGCTTTGAGCATTGACTACTATCAATTCAGAGTTTTTTTTAGCTGTGTCATAAACAAAGGTCAACAACCAACCATCATCTTCTTTAACCCCATTAGGACAGGGGACAAATACAGCTTCTCCACCGTAGCGACCTAATCCAAACTCGTGTAATTGAGATTCACCACTTGTAAAGTCATACTTCAGCAGTCCATCAAATGTGAAATCAGGTATCCCTGTGGGGATCATTTTTGCTGTGTAGCCGTAGCGGTTTTGTCTTCCCAAATATTGCTGATTAATACTCGGAAATTCTGATGCCAAATTATCAATTGCTTCTTCCTGAACTGCACCTGTACGCAGATTTAACCGCCAGCGATACAAAATAGGTCTATTTTCTTGATGATGATTCAGTTTTGTCTTGTTAGGTATGTTCAGCACTTTAGCATCCATTGCTCGACAAGCAATCAGAATCACTTCATCACCGATTTCATAAGCATTGAGAGTATGTAAAACGTAGCAGGTAGAAACCTCAAACCAATGTACACTCCTGCTGTCCCCATGACGAGGCAGAATACCGAAGCGACTAGGACAATTAGCTTCAAACATATAAGCTGATTCCCTGTGTTGCAGCCTTTCTGTCCTAAACGTTAGAGGCAAATCCATAAAAACTGTATAGTTTTCAGTGATAGCAAAGTCGTGCATCATCACCCCTATTGGTAAGTCAATAGGAACTGTTTTTATGATTTTCCCAGTGGCTGAAACAACGCTATATTGCAGATAAGGAGGCTGCAAAGGGGAGTAACCAAAGAACATCATCTCCCCAGTTATGGCATCAACTTTCGGGTGAGCGGTGAATGGAGAACTTAATTGACCATGATAAGTATATGGGCCGACTGTCTTGAGTGTAGGCAACTCAATTTCGTATGGCTCACCTCCTTCCCAAAGTGCCAAAAGACGGTCTGCGTGCCACATTAAGGCTGTATTAGCAGTATTCTTGAAAGGCCCAAAAAGGTTATTATGAGGGTTATTAAGCTGTGGCGGTTCAGTCAAACCTTTCCAAATTCCTCGACCAGTCCTTTGCTCTATCTTAAATCCCCGTGTCTGCACATAGCGATTGCGGTAAGATGCTTGACTATTGAGAATTTCAATACTATGTAGCATTCCGTCTCCATCAATCCAGTTATAACGATCTAGGGGAGAAAACTGGGGATTAGGGCCATTGCGAACAAATCTTCCGCACAGATTGGCTGGTAGTTCACCTATCACTGGTAGGTCATTGACCGTAATTTCCGCTTGTACAGGAGAGAAATTCCCCTGAAGATAAGGACTAACTGCTGTTGTAATCATCGCTTACACTCTGATAAATAAGTCGGCGTAAATCTTGGTATTCGGGATTTCACAGCCAAGCATGGAAATAATTATTTCCCTACTTCTTACTCTTTGTTTGATAAGGAGGATATCTCCATTTCAAATCGAGTAGAAAAGATTTGTTTAATACTGCTCTTTGATAAGAAAAGGTATCAAAACCAGATTTACCATGATAACGACCAAAGCCACTTGCTCCGACTCCACCAAATGGTAAAGCTGGTACGGTCAAGTGCATCAAAGTGTCATTGATACAAACACCACCTGATGCAGTGGACTGCAAAACCCATTCTTGATTTTGTTTATTCTTAGAAAAAAAGTATAAAGCTAATGGTTTTGGTTGTTGATTAACTAAATCAATTGCTTCTGATAAATGTGTGTATTCTAAGACAGGAAGAATCGGGCCAAATATCTCTTCTTGCATAACCTTATCTTGCCAAGAGACTTGATCTATCACAGTAGGAGCAATGTAAAGATTCTCTAAATCAGTATCTCCTCCTACTATAATTTCTCCAGCTTTTAGAAGTTCTGAAAGACGATAGAAATGTCTATTATTGATGATGCGTGCATAACTATGACTGTTAGCTGGTTGATCACCATAAAAATTTTGTATTTGATTTTTAATTTGATCTAACAATTCTTTTTTTATCTGACGATTGACCAAAAGATAGTCAGGAGCAGTACAAGTCTGACCTGCATTGCTGAACTTTCCCCACACAATACGTTTAGCAGTATATTCAAGATGAATATCATTATCTACAATACAAGGGCTTTTGCCACCTAGTTCCAGAGTCACTGGAGTCAGATGTTGTGCTGCGGCTGACATCACAATTTTCCCAACCTCAGTTCCTCCAGTAAAGAAAATATGATCAAATTTTTCTGATAAAATTTCTTTACTAGTTTCTACACCTCCTTCAATCACAGTAATAAAAGATGAATCAAAGGTTTTTTGCATGATGTCAGCTATAACAGAAGAGGTATGTGAGGCTAATTCTGATGGTTTTAAAATCGCACAATTCCCAGATGCGATCGCACTTACTAAAGGCGTAAACATTAAGTTAATTGGATAATTCCAAGGGCCAATAATTAGGACTACACCCAGAGGTTCACTATAAACTCTAGCTGAAGATAAAAACTGATGAAATGGCGTAGCAATTTTTTGGGGTTTCATCCAAGTTTTTAAATTCTGGAGAGTATGCTTAATTTCCCCTAAAACTCCCATTATTTCAAAGTATCCTTCAAATCCTGGCTTGTGTAAATCAGCCTTTAAAGCTTGAATAATCACATCTTTGTGTTCTTCAATAGATTGCTCTAAAGCTGTTAATTTATCTATGCGAAAGCCAATATTTTTTGTCTGGTTAGTCTGAAAAAATAGCCGTTGTTTATCGACAAAACTACTGATTTTGTTTTGAATAATCATAAGTCTTCATCCTCAGTAAACGCAACGCAAAGTTTTAGCAAATATATACAGATAACAGAGTTGTGATAATTAGGTAGACATGATAAAACTGATATATGTTTAGTTTTGTAAAAGCGGTAAAATAACAAACTTGTAAGGTATGTACCACATTTACATTTCATTACATACTTGGAAATTTTCTCGCCCACTTACTTACTAAACTTATACTTTGTAGTAAGGACTTTAGTGCTTAAAATAATCAGGACTAAAGTCCTTACTACGAACTTGTTTATCCATCAATTCAAAATTGACGTACTACTGTTACAGTTTTACTAGTTCTGGAGCTTTTGCTCCATTTTGATCATTCTCTTGTAAAGCTGGTTCAGCTATCCTTTGTGTCCAAGGCTGCAATTGAGGTTGGTATTGATAACTCTTGAATTCTTCTGTGGCATTGGCAATATTAGTATTCGCAGGCAAACCTCTAGTCTTAAATCTAAACATCAAATCGTCTAATGCAGATTCACCAGATGCTTTCATTAAATTGAATACATGGTAAAGATTTCGTGGTGATAACAGTCCAGCAATGCCAAAACCCTTCCAGAGAAACTTGATATACCACAGAGCAACAAAGAAGTAGATATTTTTCATGTAGGCATAGACATTGCACTTCTGAGGTTCGTATTTAGTATCCTGTAGATAACTATCGAATTCTTTGGTGATGTAGTACCCAAAAGGTAATTGACCCCCGCGATGGATGTACATCAATCCAATGTTAGTATCTTGTTCTATAAGTTGGTTAAACTGGCCGTATACATGAACCATGAGTTTTCTCACAACTCCACGACTTTGTTTGCCAAACTTCCGCAAAAACTGCACATCTAAATGCCATTTTCCTACATACATAGGTAAGATCATGCCAAACCACCACATATTTTCTAAATACATACGCCAGCTCATAACACTAGCGTGACCGAGTTGTTTGTCATGATCGAGGAGGAGATGGTTACAAGACTCTATGTATCCCAGATTATAGGCATTATAAACAGCCTGCTTTTTCGCTATATCTGACTCTTTTGCTAACTTCCCACGGATGATTTCTGTGATGGCTTCAATTTGAAACGTCATCATCACCATTCCTAAAGAATAGAAAGGATCGAAGATAGCAGCCGCATCACCAACTACGTACCAATTATCTTGAGAAAACAAAGTTTTACTCTTATGTGGCACTCTAGGTAAGTAATGGAAGTCGATGTCCTCTCCACTCTTGAGCAGTCGATAGAGAAGATGATGATTCTCTTCTAAAAAGGCATAGAATTTTTCTTTAGTGTTGATATTTTGAGGCGGAATCACACTATGATGATGGGCTACGCCAATTGACAATTCCATTGTCTGAGTATCTGTAGGAATTATCCATACCCAATGCCCGTGTCCCATCATGTGATTCGTAGCATAGTAATGGCTACAAGTCGCTCCAAACGGGTCATAACCATTGTGAAAAATGGTGCGATCGACATTTTTTACCCGCACCCATGCTGAACCGTTATTCAGTCCGTGGAGGTTTTCAGAACCAGAGATCACGTTATCTGTTTTGTGGCCGATGATGAACTTACGACCAGCAGCATCAACAACGTGTTTAGCTTGAAGTTCTACATAGCCATGTTCAACTTTCACTTTAACGATTTTGAGGGCATCACCAGGGGTCAGGTCTACATCTACTACCCGCCCATTATAAAAACTAGCCCCCATCCCCTTGTTCATTTTTAAGACATCCCGCTCGAACTTAGCACGATTCATCAGCGTAGACGCAAGGGGAGGCTGTTTAATTGACCAAACATGATAATAGTCATCAATATTAGCTGTTTGCTCTGCTTGTTTAGCCCAATGATAATTTAATCCGTACTTAGGAGGATGATTCTCAATCAAGTAATCATAAAGACCCAACTCTTTGCCAAAGAATAAAGTGGAAATTTCTACAGTTGATTCTCCAACTTTTAAATCCTTTTCAGTCCGTTCTTCAGGACGAGGATCAACTAATGCAATCTTGATGTTGGGAATATTCAGGAGGAGGTGACGAGCTTGAGAAACCCCTGCCATACCAGCACCCATAATGACAACATCATAGACTGGGGATTGAGTGTTATTCATTGATATTTCCTTTCACTCACTAAAAGTTTGAGTTGCTAAAATTTTGAGTTTGAGCGTAAAGGTGTTCGAGGTGGCTATCACCTTTACGCTCACAATCAGACAAGCGGGTAGTTACACTTTAAGATTAGCTAGTAGCTCTGGAACTTGTGCAGAATTTTCGCCATTGGAGTGTAATGATTGTTCGGCAATTTTCTGTGTCCAGGGTTGTAACTCAGGTCGGTATTCGTAACTCTCAAACTCTTGTCTAGCTTTAGCAATGTCATTGCTAACGGGCAAGTTTCGGTTCTGAAACTTGAACATCAATTCATCCAATGCGGATTCACCAGATGCTATGAACAATTTGAATATGTGGTGAAGATTTCGCAGTGATAATAAGCCACTAATCCCAAAACCTTTCCATAGGAACTTAACATACCATAGTGCCACAAAGAAGTAGGTATTTTTCATATAGGCATAGACATTACACTTCTTTGGTTCGTATTTAGTGTCCTGTAAATATGTATCGTAGTCTCGTGTTACATAGTAGTGAAAAGGTAATTGATCAGCTCGATGGGTATACATTAAACCCAGGTTAGTTTGTCGTTCTATCAGTTGATCAAACTGTTCATAAACATCAGTCATCAAAGAGGTAATAATATTGCGCCCTTGTTTACCAAACTTACGCAAAAACTTCAAATCTAAATGCCATTTACCTACGTAAAGAGGTACTATGATGCCGAACCACCACATATTTTCTAAGAATATGCGCCAGCTCATGATGCTAGCGTCACCGAGTTGTCTGTCATGAGCATGGATAAGATGATTATTGGAGCGTATAGTTCCCAGATTAAAAGCATTATAAACAGCCCGCTTTCTCTCTGCGTCTGGTTCTCCTGCTAACTTTGCACGGATAATTTCTGTGATACTCTCAATCCCAAAGGTCATCATTACCATTCCTAAGGAATAGAAGGGATCAAAAATAGCTGCTGCATCACCAATTACATACCAATTATCTTGAGAAAACAGAGTCTTACTCTTATGGGGTAATCTGGGTAAGTAATGAAAGTCGATGTCTTCTCCACTCTTGACCAGTCGATAAATCAGCTGATGATTTGCTTCTAGAAAGTCATAAAATTTTTCTTTAGTGTTGATACTTTGAGGCGGAATCACATTATGATGATGGGCTATACCTATTGACAATTCCATTGTCTGAGTATCCGTGGGAATTACCCACACCCAATGCCCGTGTCCCATCATATGATTCGTAGCATAGTAATGGCTGCACGTTGCGCCATTCGGATCATAGCCACTATGAAAAATTGTCCGGTCTACATTTTTCACCCGTACCCATGCCGAGCCGTTTTTGACCCCATAGAGGTCTTCAGAATCAAAGATTAAGTTGTCTGTTTTGTTACCAATAATGAATTTACGCCCGGCAGCATCAACAAGGTGTTTGGCTTGAAGTTCTACATAGCCATGCTCAACTTTAACTTTGACAATGTTGAGGGCATCATCAGAGTTCAGTTCTACATCCACTACTCGACCATTGTAAAAACTAGCTCCCATTTGCTTGTTCATTTTGAGTACATCTCGCTCGAACTTAGCCCGGTTCATCAAAGTGGAAGCAAGGGACGGCTGGCGAGTACACCAAATGTGATGATAGTCATCAATAGTCTCTGTTTGTTCGGGTTGTTTAGCCCAATGAAAGTTCAATCCGTACTTAGGAGGATGATTTTCAATCAAGTAGTCATAAAGACCCAACTCTTTGCCAAAGAACATAGTCGAAACTTCCACTGTGGATTCTCCAACTTTTAAGTCCTTGTCGGTTCGGTCTTCGGGACGAGGATCAACTAATGCTACCTTGATGTTGGGAATATTAAGAAGCAGGTGGCGAGCTTGAGAAACCCCTGCAATGCCAGCACCCATAATGACAACATCATAGACTGGGGATTGAGTATTTTTCATTGATACTTCCTTGCACTGACTAATAGTTTGAGTTGAGAAAATTTTGGAGGTTGAGTGTGATGCTGTGTCTTTAAACAAGCTTTGTGCCTTGAAAACACCATCACACTCAATGCGTAGCGATCGCCTGTTACATCCCAGATTTGATATCTTGCACCACGAAAGCGACCATTTTTTCTAAACCTCGTGTCAGTCTCACGGGGAAAGTGAGAACCTTAAGTTGACTATGGGAATTCGCTTCCCGGAACAGAACGCTGTCTCCTTCTATACGGTCAATTAATAAGTTAATGGACTTCACTTCAGTAGCTTTACGTAAAGCTTCAACAGCAGTCCAAATTCGCGTACCAGCATGAGCTACAGAACTCTTGGCTGCAAGTAACTCTTGCATTAACTGCTCACGGGAATTACTCAGTAAAGCCGTCCAGTCTTGACGGGTGCGATGTGTCATCGGCTCGATATCACAACCTTGCACTCCATGTCCCGCAACACAGATACAAACTTGCTCATCATGGGAAAGAGAAACAACCACACTCTGAGCTTCTAGTCCTGCAACTATGGGTTTGCCTGAATCTGTCCACTGAATTTGGAATTCTGGCATCTGATGAGAATTGCTGTTGATGAGTTGAGCGATCGCTTGATGAAATAAAGGTAGTTCTAGTTCATGGCGTTGGACTGGCGATAGAGTATGTATTCTAGGAAGGTAAGCCAAGGCAACTTCTGGAGCAGCAACTCTCAAAAGATGAGCTTGATTGCTCAATTTTCTGCGGAGAATCCACTCATCTCTTTGAGTCGGATCAGCTAGTTCTTCCACCGTTGGATGATCTTGGCGATGCTCTAATATCCGCAATTGATAACCATTGAGCCTTTCTACAAGTTGCCCATCCGCAGTTGTGATCAAAACACTATTTTCATACTGTTTTCCTTGCCGCCCTTGAGGGTGAGTCACCCCAATATAAGAAGAACTATCACTGTTTGGTTGGTAAATTTCCATGCTATCGATCTGGATTGGTAAGCAAATATCCTGCGGAATTACCAACTGCCCTACTTGCAGTAGTGAATCTCTGCAATAGGGATCTCCTAGCCAAAATGGCCCCTGCGCCCGATTTAAACTACCTTCCTGATTTTCTGCTGAGACTGAGTTTCTTTGTGTTCGGAATATACACTCTCCAGAGTTTAAGGTATAAATTTGTTGCAAACGTTGAAAGCTAATTCCTTGGAATAGCAACCAACTGTAGAGGTCTTTCTGTGGCTCAATATCTAGAGGAGACTCTGGAAGATGAATATACTCCGTTGGTGGGTTGTTTTCGACACCCAATACAAAAGTAGCAGAAAAATGGTTAATAGCAAATCCTGTCTGCTCTGTCTTGATAGCCACATATACCCGTCGCCCAGAATTTTTAAACTCTCGCTCAGGTACTTCTGCATGAATTTCGATGTCTACTCCCTTGTGGGGATCTACAACTATAGGACGTTCTAGGCGCACATCTTCAATACGAATGGCTGGGAAGTTCTGCTCACCTGTTACATAAGCAACTGCTTGCGCCATAGCCTCCAAACCAAACACAGTTGGGAACAAGTACGAACCTTTGTAAAGGTGGTCTAAGAGGTAGGAATCCCGTTCTAAGCTGAGGTGCGTCCGAGCGACAATCTCTACTCCGGGTTCACATAGTAGAATTCGCTCCAGAAATTTTAACTCAGCACGAGGTAAAAATCTTTGGGGATACCAAGTATCTAAACCACTTGACTCAAAAGCAGATAGAGCCTGCATGGGGGCGGCAATCACGATGCGGGTATCGCCAGGGTCATTCTTGATCAGATGCAAAAATCGAGCTACGCCGGCATCTTTAGGGATTGCTTTAATTCCCATCTTGGCGAGATTGCGAACACTTCCCATCCTTGCACCCATTCCGACTTCTTCCCAAACACTAAACGCCATTGTGATCACGGCAACTTCTGGGTGTTGAGCTTGAAAGCGGCGTAAAATCAGATCGAGAGTCTCATTCGCAAAGCCATACCAAGCATTGCGCTGCATCCCTGTGATACCGATGACAGAGGATAAACCAACAAACAGCTTCAGTGATGAGTTGGCTAGCATTTGACAGAGATTCAAAACACCTTTGAGCTTAGGTTTAACTTCATCAAATGCCAGTTCCGCAGATACCTGCTCTACTAATCGGGGCTTGTTGAGGGCAGCCCCATGAATCACCCCGGCAATCTCACCCAAATCTTGTTTGATTTGCTCTAGTAGAGATGCTACTGCGTCAAAGTCGGAAATATCACATTCATAATACTGGCAAGTTAATCCCTCAGCATTGAAACGTTCGAGCGTCCGGGCTATCTCTGTACTTCCGCTTCCCCGTCTTTCAATATTTCCATGAGGATGTGGTGAGCGACCAATGAGTGCCATCCGCACCCCTGTATTTCGAGCTAGAGCTAGGGCGCACTCTGCCGTGATCCCCTTACCGCCACCTGTAACGAGAATAACATCATCAGATGACCAGATAATTTCACGGCTTGCATACTCAACAGGTTCTTGCACCTGGGGACGAGGAACGTAACGAGTTAGATGCTCATCATAGCCTACAGACATATAGACGTGGGCGGTGGAAAGCTCTTTAATTACGCACTCACCTAGTTTAGTTGGACTAATTGTCGGGGAGAAATCAATTACCCGCACTTTCAGATCAGCCCGTTCAAGATGAACACTAGCGGCAAAACCAATTGCACAGCACTGCTCAATATCAGCTAGAGGTGGCTGTGTGCCGAAATGTCCGCCACTAAATTGGAGATATGCTACGGTTGTATGTTTGCGGGAAGTCCGGCTAGTTGCAGGTGGGGTGGCTATGCTGCGTAAGCGTTCAATCATATCGAGCAACAGCTTGTCTGTTGACGACTTATTATTCGTCGTGCGAGGTAGCACAGCAATAAAGTGAGTGAAATCGACGCTTTCAATAAGTGTTTGAGTGCGTGCTTCCGTAAAAGACACGGTTTGAACCTGAGAGCCTCGACTGTAGAGTTGATGATACAAGCTCTCTGCTATCTCTTGCTCACTAGATTCACAGAGAATCAAGACATTTGCAATTTGCCATTTTTCCTCAGAATGTTTGCCCAAGGTAACTGGTGTAAATTCCTCTACCACTGCTCGCACAATGTAATCACGCACCTGAGTTTGCTGTTGGGGTGCATCTGTCAATTGTTTTGCGCCAATAGCTTCTCTTAACGCCACACCAACAGCTTCGCTCAAAGCCACATTTGCCCCATTGAATACAGTTGTGGCTGCTTCATGATTGTTATTACTATCTGGTGCAGCCATTCGCAGTGCTTCAGCAACCTCTTGAATAGTTGCATTGGCTAGAGTTGTAGGGTCAATTAAACCTGCTACACCAATTTCTCTCGCGGCTGTAGCGATTACTTCTCCCGCTTTGATGGAATCTAGATTGAGATCATCCAATAGTCTGATTTGCAGTGTGATGCTCTCTTTCGGGAATCCTGTTTGTTGAGCAATCAGATTCACTAGTAAGTTTTCAATACTTAAAGTAACAGGGTTAATTAATTCATTCTTCGCTCCATTTGTCCCGTTTAATACTGTTGTTGCTGCATACTGGTTATTACCCTTACTGTCCGGCACAACCGCCCGCAATGCCTCGGCAACCTCTTGGATAGTTGCATTGGCTAGAGTTGTGGGATCAATCAAACCTGCTACACCAATTTCTCTAGCTACAGTAGCGATTACTTCTCCTGCTTTGATGGAATCTAGGTTGAGATCATCCAGGAGTCTGATTTGTAGTGTGATGCTCTCTTGGGGAAACCCTGTTTGTTGAGCAATCAGACTGATCAACAGACCTTCAATACTAACAGTTTGATCACGTTTGACAGTAACGGTTGGCTCTGGGATCAAGGTCGGGACTTGAGGCTCAGAGGCGTAGGATAAACTTGCTAGGGGAACTTTCTCTGGATGATTAACACCAGTAGAAACCATTGGCTGTGTTTGCACGTCTGCTCGGATCACTTCTGTGAGAAACTTTCCACGCTGAGATAGGTAATCGGCAAGCAGATCCCACGGTATTGAGTTCTGTTGAGCAGGTAGGGAAGGAGACGAAAGCTCAGATATTTGCGGAATCGTCTTTGATATTGGGAATGGACGTTCTAAGGGGTTTTCAATAAAAATGCGTTGTGATGCTGGGACAAAGGGATGGACAAGCCGCCCTTCGTACAGAGTTTCCCAGTTAATGTCACCGCCGTGGATAAATAGGGCAGACAACATGATATTCAAATCCCGATCGATGCCGGGTTTCGATTCCACAGGCAGACACATTAGTCCATTTGCACCAGCAATATCACTGACTAGATGAGAGAGAACTTTTCCTGGCCCGACTTCTATGAGTAAGTCGCATTTCTGCTCTAGGGTTTTTATGAGAGATACGAAATCTACTTGGGCGATCGCTTGGTTAGCAAAATACTCTCGCAATGATATCCCTGGTACTAGCTGTTGTCCGTTGACGCTGGAAAATAGTGGTACAGCTACTTTTTTGAGTTGATCTGGTATCAGTTCGTGTTGCCGGAGATGTGCGGCGGCGGTGGCAATCAATTGAGAATGAAAGGCATTAGAAACAGGTAGCCGGACTGCTCGGATACCTGCGTCTGTAGCTAGTTCAATTACCTGTTCAACACTTTTCTGTTCGCCAGAGACGACTATTTGCAACGGACTGTTGATATTGGCTAGTACAAGGTAACCACTAACTCGACCCAACAAGTCTTCGGCTATCTCTCGTGAACAAGCTAAACTAGCCATCGCACCCAGGCGATCGCTTTGGCTAGATGTGGACATAGCCTGTCCTCGTACCCCAGCCATACACAAGAGAGTCTTTTCGTCAAATCCCCCGGCTGCATACACTGCACTCAGTTCTCCGAGGCTATGACCACCTACTGCTATCGGCTTGATGCCAAGACGATGCAGGTAGCGCATCCAAATTAAAGAAGCTAGGCAAATAGCTGGTTGAGCTACTTCGGTTTGTGCGAGTTTTTTTGACCACTCTGCTAACTGTTCTTGATGAGCAACCCGGTCGAGTGAAACATAAATGTGTTCTTGCACCCCTGGTAAGCCAATCTCTTGTAGCCAGGCATCTGCCTGTTCTACGAGGTCTTTTGCCCAGTTATATCGCTCTAGTAGCGATCGCACCATATTCAGTTTTTGAGAACCTTGTCCGGGAAATAGGAAGCCGACTCTATTTCGACGCACGGCATTCCCAATCCAGACTTCTTTCTGGGGACTGATAACGACTTCTCCAGGCGCAGGAGGTGTTTCCCGCAATAATTTTTCCAGTAGATTTAAACGTTCAACTAGTTCTTCCGATGTACCGGCGACAACTGTGGCCCGAATTGGTAGTTGTGGTTCTAGTTCGCGGGTCAAATGAGCAGCTAAATCAACTAGTTCGCTTAAACTCAATCCTGCGGCAATATTATTCACAGCTAATGTGCGCCGCAGCAAGGCAGAAACGGATGGGGCAGATAGTACAAATATCTCGGTATCCTGATGAGAAACTAGCAAAGCCCTCTCTGGAATCGACGGTTCAAGATGAAGTGCTGGAGCATCGCCAGATTCCAGTGTGACGTGGCAATTAATCCCACCGAATCCCATAGCGGAGACTCCAGCCCTTAAGATATCTGTTTGGCTTCGTATTTCTCCTTGGAGGATGGGGTATAGACAGCGAGCAGAAGTTGCAAATACTGGGTTTGGCTCTTTACAACCGGCTAGTGGTGGCAGAATCCGGCGGTTGACAGCGATGATGGCCTTGATGAATGCGCCAATTCCGGCGGCTGCTTTAGTATGACCGACAAGGGATTTGAAGGAGGTAACACCACAAGTGCGATTGCCTACTTCTCCGTCAACACCCATTGCTAAAGCAATACCTTCGAGTTCTACGCGATCGCCGACTGGTGTACCTGTGCCATGTCCTTCAATAAAATCAAGTGTATGGGGACTGTAACCTGCTCGTTCGTATGCACGACGCAAGGCCATTGCTTGCCCTTCTTTACTAGGTGCTGTTAGTCCGCCTTTGCCGTCAGAAGAAATTCCCCACCCGTTTAACACTGCATACACATAATTGCCGTCAGCACGAGCCTCTTCCAATCGCTTCAAAACCACAAAACCACATCCCTCACCTGGAATGAAGCCACTGGCTTGGCGATCGTAAACTGTCATATCTTTGTCTGTCAATGCCCCAGTCTTGGCAAAGCCAATCAGCTCAAAGGTATCTAAACTGATATCTACACCGCCAGCAAAAGCCAAATCTAAGTCACCGTTACTCAAAGCAGTAGCAGCATTAGCTACGGCAACTAGTGAAGAAGAACAAGCACCATCAAGTGTATAACCGCCACCGTGGAAGTTGAAGAAATTACAGATTCTGCCAGCAATTGTATTAGAAAGATTACCGGAAAGAGTGTCCTCTGTGATGGGTGAGAACACCGACTTGTAATAATCCTCCACTGTTTCTGCCACAGAATCTATAACTTGCGCCGATATACCTCTAGCCTCCATTGCTGCTACCAAGGCACGCCGTACATAAGGCCAGCGCATACGCAAGTTAGTAGAACGGGAAAACTCCCCTGTCAAGGTGTTTCCCAGTAGCACACCAGTACGTTCAATTGGAACTGTTGTACGGGTATATCCAGAATTTTCTAAAGCTTGTATTGCAACTTCTAAAGCTAGCCAGTGAGCAATATCCGCAGATTCGACAACTGTTTTGGGAATGCGTTTATTCACCCAGTCAAACTCAAACCCATCAATTACAGCCATCCGACTTCCATAGGTTTTGTCTGGGATCGTGGAGTCTGGATCATAATACTGGGAAAGAGGTAATCGCTGATCTGGTGTCCGTCGGAATTCTTGCCGTCTCGCCAGGATATTTTCCCAGAGTTGTCGTACATTACGCGCACCAGGATACCAACAGCCCATGCCAATAATTGCAATAGCAGCAGATTGTCTCATTGGTATATTCATAGTTAAGATAAACAAATAGGTCTAGTTCAAGACGAGAGAGTCTGAAAATCAACTTCTTGCAAAACTTCTTAAAGACTTAAATCGTAGTCAGAAGGACTGAGTTTATTTGCTTGTACTAGTAGCTTCAATATCTGTTGAAACAGGCTTGATTGACATAGTTATAGGCTCTAAGTGAGGTCATCAAATATAGTTTTGCAAGAAGTCTAATAACTTAATTTCCAATTTTCTAGAAGATAGTTGGAATTTCAAATTCAGTCAAAAAATTATTGAAATTATCTGACTGGGATACGAATCATCGAAACTTATAGACACAGAATTTCCTAGGGGTAGTAGTCTTTGATAATATATTGCTCAAACACTGATGCCCTTTGGATGATACTTCTAAAATTGCATATCACTCTTCTGCTCACGCCAGTTCCCGATGGAAAAAATCCTTAAAACTACACTGGCTAGCTCAATTAAATCATCTAAATGTTCTTTTACAATTACCTAATTCTTTGGTAATCAGGCGAGGCTCGTTCTCTCCAGTCAAGAATAGCACCATTAAGAGATTTATGTATAGTAGCTAGATTTAAAGAAATGTAAATTCAGAAAAAAATAGATGTTTTCATTACTCAGTCTTGATCCCAGCATTTAAAACTAATTATTAAGCTGAGGTTGATTTATTCATGAAGATATATATCTAAAATAATTTTAGATGATGATTGCTGAAGGGATTGCTTCACGATGGTAAGTAAAGAGCCAATACTTAAGAAATATGGAACATTGCATTTGATCAGATTTCTTTAATCTTAACTGAAATTTAATCGAATAGATATGAATCATTAAACTCAATAAACTTTGATTTATAACTCATCTAGCATTAAATCTAGATACATCAATCTGTATCTGTATTCAATATCGAATGACTATAGCAACAAAATTAAAATTAATCTGAAATTTCGTCAAATAGTAAATTAATACTTAAGAAAGTAGACATAGTATTTGATATTTTTGCTAACTTAACTAAAATTTAATCCAACAAAAATCTATAATTAAACTCAATCGTCTTTGATTTTAGAGTCAGCTGAATTGAATCCAGATAAATCAATCCGTAACTGTATTGCAGAATCTACATATTTAGAATTAGAAAATCTGCAATTTGCAAAATCAACCTTGTTCAAAGTATTTAGCAAAATCATGCAATAGATTATGGCTGGAATTATTTTAATGAAAACTCTGACAAACTGCTGAACTAAGTTAAAAGCATAAGTAGGTAGATAAAAGTTTTCGTTGTTCAGATCAGTCCGAAGAAAACATTTTATGCTTGTAGCGTGCTGTTGATTGTGCCTACTTCCTGATGCGTCCAGAATTTTCCCTAAAATATCGAGTTACACTTTGCTAAGGTTTTTACCTGAAGACTTTGGTATTGATGTGATTATCTTTGAATAGTCTTCAATTAATTAACTCATATAGACCGTAAATTTTTATTAGGGACTAGAGAATTCTCTAAAAAAAGATTTTATGAGGATGAAAGTACTATTGCAAGTTATGAATTCCAAAGGTCATCACTTTAAAATCAACAAGCTATAAAACGAAAATAGGAGATTGTGAAATGAAATTATTGAGGGTTGGACTAATTAGCTCATTACTACTCGCTGTGGTGATGAGTTCTAGAGTAGAAGCATTTGAATTCCCCAAAGTGAAACCAGACTCAGATGCGTCCTCGTATCTGTTCTTACCGAACGGACCAATTACTTTTCTGAAAAGAGGTGAAACTACCGGAGGAAAGTATGCACTTATGGAAACTATTGTTCCACCAGGAGGTGCTGCACCACCACACATTCACCACGAAGAAGATGAGTGGTTATATGTCGCAGAAGGGAATATGCAGTTAGTAATAGGAGACAGCTTTTATCCTGATCCCAATCAGATTCCTGGAGTTAATGCTCCTAGAGATACGCTTTATGCTTTTGATGCCCCGGCTGGAACATTATTTTATGGCAGGAAGAACTACATTCACGGCATTAGAAATGTAGGAACGACAACAGGTAAAGTGCTTTTAGTTGCCACTCCTGCTGGGTTTGAGGACTTGATTGCAGAAGTTAGTGTATCTGTTCCAGACTTAGCAAATTTGCCACCATATGATCCTCAAACCATTTATAGATTTGCCGCCGCATCAGTCAATTATGGACTAGTTGGTAGTGCCTCTTTTGAGCAATTTGGAGACATCCTAGTAGACCATAATTT
This sequence comes from Anabaena sp. CCY 9402-a, assembly GCF_963920945.1. NCBI lineage: Bacteria > Bacillati > Cyanobacteriota > Cyanophyceae > Nostocales > Nostocaceae > Anabaena > Anabaena sp. CCY 9402-a. Next base: position 31,818 of record NZ_CAWUDL010000012.1, on the reverse strand, counting down.
TCCCTTTCCAGACAATCATAGTGATAAGTTGTTAGCTTTGTTGGCTGACGATGTTACACGAGTTCCTGAGCCTACTTTGTTAGGGGGAATTTTAGTATTTGGTGCTACGGGTGCAGTTTGCATCCGCAAACGCAAATCCAAATTGGGCGACAAAGTAGCTTAGTTCAGCAAAAGTTTTGTCGCCGAAAGTTAGAGTCTCTTTCTTTAACTTTAATTTTTCCAGAAGCTCTATCAGATTTCTGCTGATGCGGCATTGTTCAGATCAAGTAAACCTCTTGCAAACATTACTTTCAAAGGAGAATTGAGCATGAAATTATTTGGAATTGGTGTAATTAGCTCTTTGCTATTGGCTTTAACTATCACCCCTAAAGTAGAAGCTTTTGAATTTCCAAAAATCACACCAGATCCGGATGCACCATCGTATTTGTTCTTTGATGGAGAGCCGTTCACCTTTGTTAAAAGGGGTGAAACTACTAACGGCCAATATACATTGAGAGAAACTATGGTTCCTCCAGGGAAAGGCGCATTTCCACACATACATCAAGACGATGACGAATGGTTATATGTTGAAGAAGGGGTTCTGCGAATTTTTCTCGGAGAAAATATTTATGATGACGTTAGCCTCATCCCTGGAGTCAATGCGCCAAAAGATATTCTGCACGCCTATGATGCACCGGCTGGAACATTGATTTATACCCCAAGATATCGCATTCACGGAGTTTTAAACCCCACTGATACAAACGCGAAATTGAAGGTTCTTTGGAATCCCCCTGGATTTGAGGAAATTTTCAAAGAACCAGGGCTTATCGAATTAACAGATTTGTCAAACGTGCCAACTCCTCCTCCTAACTACCCTCAGATATATGCTCAAGCTGCTGGTAGATATGGACTAATTTCTAGTACGGCTTACGATCAATTTGGAGAAATAGTATTTGATGACTTTATACTCCAACAAGACAATCGTGCCGATTATGTGTTGCAAATATTAGCTGAAGGCTCTAGACAAGTGCCTGAACCTTCTGTTGTATCGAGCTTGATAGTATTGGGTGCTACAGGTGCAATTTCCATCTGGAAACGCAAATCCAAATCAGTCCGTAAAGTAGGTTAATTTGACCAAGGTTGCATTGCTAAAGTTCTAACTTTAGCAATGCAACCATTTAAATTTTTAGGCTCTTGCGTTGGTTTTATGGTAGGGCATTAAAATAGCCATTTTATAGAAAGGCTCAAAAATTTAAAATCCAGTTATAGCAAAGAATATAAGCTCTGATTAGATTTTATTTATTATTCGACTCCATAAAAAGAACTGAAGAGCCGATTTTTAGCGTCAATAAAAATACTCTTGGCGCGTCAAAATATCACAAAGAAGAGATGTATATGCTAAACAATAAGTTTTATAGTCGCCGTCGTTTTCTCCAGAATACTGCCCTATTTTCTACTGCTTTAATGAGTTCATTAGTCACCGATCGCTGGGTGAATGCACAAGAAGAAACAGTAGAAGCTCTAGTTATTGGTAGCGGTTTTGGTGGTGCTGTAGCAGCTCTGCGTTTAGGGGAGGCGGGGATCAACACATTGATTCTAGAACGAGGTCGTCGTTGGCCGATCACATCTGCACAAAATACTTTTGCGACATACCGTAATCCTGATGGTCGAGCGGCTTGGCTAAGTCCCAAAACATTGATATTTGACGAAATTCCGATAGATGTCTATCCAGGGATTTTAGACCGTCAAGATGAAACAGGAATTTCTGTTTATTGTGGTGCGGGAGTTGGTGGTGGTTCTTTAGTCTATAACGGTGTAACCTACCAACCTCCAAGGGAGATATTCCATCGGGTCTTTCCTCAAGCAATTGACTATGATCAGATGGATAAAGTTTATTATCCCCGTGTTCGTGCTGTCATCAAACCAGCACCAATTCCGCAAGATATTTTGGCAACTAAATACTATTTATCTACTAGATTGTTTCTTCAGCAAGCTGCCAATGCTGGATTACCCAGTCAGTTACTAGATATTGCTGTAGATTGGGACGTTATTCGTCAGGAAATTAATGGGACTAAAATTCCTTCAGCTATTATTGGCGAAGACTGGTATGGAATGAATAGTGGGGCGAAAAAGAGTTTAGATCGTAATTATTTAGTACAGGCAGAGCAAACTGGTCATGTAGAGATTTTACCTCTGCATATCGCCACAGAGATATCTGAAGTTCCAGGACATGGCTATCGAGTTGTATGTAACCAGATTGATGAGTCTGGAGCAGTCATTGCCACGAAGACTATTGTCTGTAAATATCTATTTTTAGCGGCTGGTTCTATGGGAACTTCTCGGCTTTTAGTCAAAGCCAAAGCCACAGGTACACTACCTAGATTAAACAACTACATTGGTCTAGACTGGGGGACTAATGGAGATACTTTTTCTGTTCGTTCAGGTTTCCCATTACCTACAAACACTAGTCTAGGGGGGCCTGCCACTGCGGTTATTCAAGACTTTAATAATCCTTTTGGCCCAATATCTGTAGAATTGCTCTCGGTCTGGAATGCACCAGATGGCATCCTTGCATTTGTTGGTATAGGACTACCTTCTGTGAAGGGGAAATTTGATTACGATGCCATGAGAGGTTTAGTAAGGCTAACTTGGCCTGACACTAAAGTTGTGGGAGATCCGCAACTATTGAAAGCCACACAATTTGCTTACCGAGTAATTGACAGAAAAAATGCTCTGTCATTTGGCAAGACACAAACAAATACCACAATAGGTAGCTACTATCCCCATAAGACCAAGATTATGGGTGCAGTATCTGATACATTTCCGACTTTCCATCCTTTAGGGGGAGCAGTCTTAGGAAAAGCTTGTGATCTTTATGGTCGGGTCATGGGTTATCAAGGGTTGTATGTTGTTGATGGCGCACTGATGCCCGGATCTACAGGATGTACAAACCCCTCTTTGACGATCGCAGCTGTGGCAGAGCGTTGTCTAGAAAAAATTATTGCAGAAGATATTGTTTAACGGCTATTGAAATAACTTCAGATTGAAAAGGATAGTGTTGTGAGAATACATTACTGGGCTATTGGTTTGTTGTCTCTATTGACGATTAGTGTTCCAGAAGCAGCGCAGGCGGCGCGGTTGTTGGGGGACTCCCGCGTGTTTGCGGAACTTCCCTATGAGCCGGGTTTCCCTGAAGATATTGAAATATTAGGCGATCGCGTGTTTATTTCGGGCCCTGCCCAATCTAATCTGTTTGTTCAACCAAGTGTCCTAGAGTATAATTTAGACTCTGGTGCGTTTGTGCGAGAATATCAAATTATAGGTCAGAATCCGAACTTAGCGCAGGCGATCGCAGGTATTGTCTTCGATAAAAATAATCGGCTTTACGTGAGTGATATCCAACTTGGCATCGTCCGATTTGATGTCACTCAACCTAACCCAGTTCAAGAAATTTATGCCACCGCATTACCAGATATACCCATCTGCTCCAGTGTTTCTGCCGGAACTCCTTGCTCACCCAATGCAGTAGAATTGCCGCCATTAATTAATGATATTATCTTTGATGCCAAAGGTAATCTCTATATTTCTGATTCATTTCAGTCTACAATCTGGCGAGTTGCTCCTGGTGGCGGCAACCCAGAAATTTGGTATCAGGACAGCCGCTTTGATGGTTTTGGAGCGAACACACTGCGAGTTGACCCTACAGGCAAACAGCTCTATGTAGCGGCAACCTTAGACCCACTAGGTCAGGGATTCATCTACACTTTACCTCTGATTGATGCTCCCACTGCTACGGATATGTCAACTTTTTTCCAGTATGCAACTAATGAAGCTCCTGCGGGGCTGGAATTTGGTGCATCAGGTAATCTTTACGTAGTTCTGGGGAAAGGCAACCAGATTTCGGTTCTATCCCCCAATGGCACAGAAATCAATCGGTTTTCTGGCCCTGCAATCAGACCTAATGACCCCAGTAATCCTTTGCAGTGGAGGAATCCATCTAATATTACATTTAACAACAAAACCCGTTCACTGTTGGTAACTAACAATCCCATACCTACCATCTTTGACCCCCAGCCAGAATTTGCAGTCTACGATGTGTTTGTAGATGATGTTGCAGTTGGAGTTCCTGAACCGAGCAGTGTGTTAGGAACTATTTTGTTTTTGATATTAGGCTGGTGTTTTGGGACTCGGCAGAGGGAGTGGTGAGTGAGTGCTGAGTAGTGAGTTCTGAGTGCTGAGTGCTGAGTAGTAAGTGGTGAGTGGTGAGTGGTGAGTAGTGAGTTCTGAAAAAATTCTCCCTTGTCTCCCCTGCTCCCCCTGCTTCCCCTGCTTCCCCTGCTCCCTGCTCCCCTGCTTGCTGGTTTGTTCACGTAGGCATTGCGATTAGAAATAAAAAAAATTGGTTTTTAATCACGCAACTGTCGAAATGTCCTTTCTGCAAACGTCATAAATTTAGAAAGCATAAAATACTTCTGTGCTTCGCTCAAGTCGATTACAAATACACTAACCAACATGAAGTACGCAATTCTAGTTTACGAAACAGAGCAAGATTTTGCTAATCGCCCCACAGTCAAAGCAGCTTACAATGCTTACTCCCAAGCCTTAGTTGAAGCTGGGGTAATTGCAGGTGGTGCAGAATTACATCCATCGCATACTGGTACAACCATCCGTTTAAGAGATGGACAACGGAAAGTTCAGGATGGCCCTTACGCGGATACTAAAGAGCAACTCGGTGGTTTATTTATCATCGATGTACCAAATCTAGATGCAGCAATGGATTGGGCAGCACGTTGTCCAGCTGCGAGTCAATGCTGTGTTGAAGTTAGACCTTTAGTATCCACAAATTAGGAATAGGAAAATTGATATGAAGCTTTATTACTTTCCCCCCTCTCCCAATACCAGAAAAGCTCATGCTGTTGCGCTCCACCTGGAACTTCCCTTTGACCTCAGATTTGTTGATATCCAAAAAGGTGAGCAGCATACACCAGAATATCTCCAGTTAAATCCCACTGGACGGACTCCAGTATTGCAGGATGGAGACTTTGTGATTTGGGAATCAACTGCTATTATGCAATATCTAGCTAGCCAAGTCCCTAACACTCTCTGGCCTGATGATATCAAAAGCCGTGCAGAGATAGTGCGTTGGCAAAGCTGGCAGCTAGCCCATTGGGTTCAGGGGTGTCAGTCTTTACAATACGAGAATTTTGTCAAACAGTTGACACAACAAGGCGATCCCGATCCAGAAGTTGTGGAACGCGCCACCAAAATCTTCCACAAGGAAGCAGCCGTGTTAAATAACCATTTAGCCGATCGCGAGTTTCTGGTCAACAATACTCTTACATTAGCTGATTTTTCAGTAGCTAGTGATTTGACTTATGCAGTACCAGGCCGTTTCCCCCTAGAAAACTATCCTCATATTCAGGCTTGGTACGCTAGGATTGAGCAGTTACCTGCTTGGCAGAAAACCGCACCACAAGGCTAAAATATGCTGATAGATGCACGTCGAGCAGCAGAACTGGCAGCACGCAACTCCTATGGGCGTTTAGTTGCTTATCTAGCAGTGCGATCGCGGGATGTGGCGGCTGCGGAGGATGCGCTCGGCGATGCCTTCCTCGCTGCCTTAAAAACTTGGACAGAAAGCGGAGTTCCTAAAAATCCTGAAGCCTGGTTATTGGTAGCTGCACGGCATCGTCTGATTGATGACGCGCGGCGCACCCAAGTCAAAGATAAGGTAATCCATGCCCTGAAACTGACAGGAACGCAGACACAACTTCCACCTCCCCTAGAAGGAATTGCGTTTCCAGATGAACGGTTGAAACTGCTGTTTATCTGCGCTCACCCTGCCATTGATCCGGGCATCCATACGCCATTAATGTTGCAAACCGTACTCGGTCTAAATGCGGCTCAGATTGCCTCCGCTTTTCTGATTTCCCCTGCAACGATGAGCCAACGCCTTGTCCGTACCAAGGCGAAAATTCGAGATGCTGGTATTGCCTTTGAGTTACCAGAGGCGGGAGAGTTATCGAGCCGATTGGAAGCAGTGCTAGAAGCCATATACGCTGCTTATACCAATGGGTGGGACAACGTGACTGGGGGCGATCCTCGACATCAAGGACTGGCAGAAGAAGCAATCTGGCTGGCGCGTTTGTGTGTTCAACTGATGCCTAAAGAACCAGAAGCGCGGGGACTATTAGCACTGATGCTTCATTGTGAAGCCCGACGAGCATCGCGGCGGACAGCTAACGGTTCGTATGTGCCGTTATCGGAACAAGATACCACGCTGTGGTCACAGTCAATGATTGATGAAGCCGAACGTGAACTGGCGCAGGCCGCAACATTTAAGAAATTGGGACGCTTTCAACTTGAGGCGGCGATTCAATCAATCCATGCCCAACGTCTAGTAACTCACCGTATTAATTGGGAGGCTTTAGCACTCTTATATGAAGGATTAATTCAGTTTTCACCAACTCTAGGAGCGTTAGTTAGTCATGCCGCCGCGATCGCAGAAGCCAAAGGCTTAGAACAGGGCTTAACCCTTCTAGAAGCTATCCCTGCCGAAGCAGTCAGAAACTATCAGCCATATTGGGCAATTAAGGCTCACTTACTCAAGCATTTAGGACGGAAAGCTGATGCCCAAACGGCTTATGCTCGTGCTATCGGTCTTACAGAAGACTCTGCAATACGTGATTTTTTGATGGGTCAACAGTAAACCAAGGTAAGTTAAATCAAGCTAAATTTTTATGAAAATTAATAGCAACACAGTTTTGATTACTGGTGGAAGCTCAGGTATTGGATTAGCGATCGCCAAAGCTTTCTTAAACTTAAACAATCAAGTCATTATCTGTGGTCGTAATCAACAAAAGTTGGCACAAGCGAGTCAAACTTACCCGCAACTGCACACTTTTTTGTGTGATATTACTCAACCAGATCAGGTCAGCGAGATGTTCACCGCTATTAAATCTCAATTTGGGGAACTGAATGTACTGGTGAATAATGCCGGCATCATAAAATTTTATGACTTCATTCACGATGAAGATGCACTCAACAGTGGTGAGCAAGAGATTGCCACAAATTTGCTAGGGACTTTACGTGTCACCAAATCTGCATTGCCATTACTTTTAAATAGCAAGGAATCTGCTATTGTGACACTTTCATCCATAGTTGCCCTCGTACCATCTGCAAATATGGGCATTTATGCGGCGACAAAGGCAGCTCTACACTCATTCTCCCGTTCTTTGCGACAGCAGCTAGAGCAAACCACTGTCAAGGTGTTTGAAGTGATGCCTCCTTTTGTCGATACAGAAGCAATCGAGCAAATCAAAGCGGATAAAGTTTCGCCTGCGGAGGTGGCGGAGGCTTTAATCAAAGGTCTACGCACTAACAATTATGAGATTCGAGTTGGGCCTGCGAAAGCTCTTTACTTTGCACATCGGCTCTCACCCGCTAAGGCCGAAAATATACTTAAACAGCTTGTATCCAAAGCCTTTAAAGTTCAGATGACATAAATCTTCCAACTCAAAGATTGCATAAAAATTGCAGGAGAAACAGATGACAACTGTCCATTCCAGAACTAATGTTAATTTCATGGTAACGCGCGTTGTTGTGTGTTCTGAGAAGACATTTGATGCAGTGACAAGGGCAATTGAATCAATGGCTTCTCAAGCTGATAACCAACTTCTCAGACAGTTGAAAAGATTAGATACAAATAAATCTTTTGATCAGGTGAAAAGTGCAGTTGAGTCAATGCTGGGGAAAAGTGGACTGACAATTTTGGTAGATTTTGAGCTGGGTGGATTACTCACATCTCAATCTGGTAAGCGCAATAAATCCAAACTCTATATAATTGGCAACCCATTAATAGCTAACCAAATGTTTGAACAAGATCCGGCGGTTGGATTGTATGTTCCATTGCGTCTATTTGTGTATGAAGATTTTGATGGCAAGACTTATGTGACTTATGACAAGCCATCATCATTACTAGGTCAATTACAGAACGAAGAGATTTTGCAGGTGGCGCAAATGCTTGATCATAAGCTTGAAGATTTGGTAGCGATCGCTGTATAAAACCGACTTAATTAGTTTTATTTTCCAAAATATTCACGGAGCATAAATGATTATGTCTCAAATAACTGTAAGGCAAAAAAATTTTAATTTTTCTTCGCAGATTCAAAGGTACTGGTATGGTAACAGTGCTTTCAAAACACACTTTTTTAACAGCATTACACTGCTGTTTCCCGATGGCGAACAATTCATGCTGCGGACGATAAAAAGACAAATCAAGCAGATTGAAAATACCCAATTAAAACAGGAAGCTGCGGCGTTTGTTGGTCAGGAAGCACAACACGCTGTTCAGCATGAGAAATTTTGGCAGATCCTCTACCAACAAGGTTATACGTTTGACATCTATCTTCGCTGCTTACGGTTTATTCTTTTTAATGTTTGTGAAAAGCGATTGAGTATTAAATTTAAGCTAGCTATGATCGCCGGAGTAGAGCATTTTACAAATGTTATAGCTGAACTTACTTTGAAAGAAGAATTATTTGCAGATGCAGAACCTATAATGAAGGAACTTTTCGAGTGGCATTCTGCTGAAGAAATTGAGCATAAAACAGTCGCCTATGATGTTTTTCAAGATGTAACTCAGAGTTACCTAATTCGTATCTTAGGTATCATTATGGCTTATACCTTTGTTTTAGGTTTTGTTAACCTAGGATTACTTATCATGTTGCATCATGATAAAAAACTTTTGAATTTTAAGGTTTGGCAGGAAATGGTACAGTTCTTGTTCAGCGAAGAAAAAATTTTCTTCAAAGTATTCTCTCACTCAATAAAATATTTGAAAGTCAATTTTCATCCTTCAGAAAGAGATAACTTGTTTCTAATTGAAAGGGTGATTGGCTAATATAGCGGTTCTCAGTTGGGTGCAATTATAGTAACAGCAGTAGTAGTCTATCAAGTTAGTCCTGACGGTTCGTAGTAAGGACTTTAGTCCTGATTTTTCTAAGGACTAAAGTCCTTACTACAAACTTGCTTATCCCTCAATTCAAATTTGATGACCTAGTAGGTGAACTAGCCAATATAGCTCTTCTCGTTTGTATGCAATACACTTTGACCTCTTTCCAAATCTCTATCCTATAAGGAGAGCTAACTTTTCACGGTATCTGGAAAACCTCTCTCTAAATCTCTCTCCTGCGAGGAGAGAGACTTTGAAATCCTGGTTTGGAAGTTAGATTTTCCGTGGACTTTTCCACATGACGTGAAAACTCAGATAAGGAGAGAGGCTTTGAAGCTTACTCTTCTTGTAAGGAAAGGGTTGGGTTTAGGTCTATATTAGACTCAACTGCAAACCGCTATAATAAGCGGGAAATTTGCCGTTTTTATGTCAAGAAACGTTTCGGCAATGGTATTCGTATCTCAGTAGCCACCCCTACTAACCAAATCTCTTAAGCACGGACTTCTTCCGGCCAAAGTTCTCGTAACTGAGGAGGCATCATATTAATAACATCAGCAATTTCGCCTCTAGTCACTCTCTCAGCTAGGAGTTTGAAGACGGCACGCACTACCATCTCAGCATCAATATCGGGGTCAGAAGTGCGGAAGTAGTCACGGATATGTTGTAGAAATGCTTCCTTGGTTCTATCTTTAATGGGAGTTGCCCCAGGTCGCCAGTTTTCGTAGTAGAATCCCCCTAGTAAAATGGGCAACTGTGCGCCTAAATGAGCAGCTTCTTCTATTGTCAGGCGATCGCGCAAAGCGTGCAAGGTCGCCCGCAATCCCTGGAATACCTTGTGTTTGTTATCCCATCCCAATTTATTACATAAATCATTCACCCAAGGGATCGTATTCTGCAAGGTTGTATCAAAAATATCTAATCCTGTCATTGTCATACTTTTAGCCCCTATGTTTGACTATTTGTACTAACAGCAATAGTGAAAATAAAGCTTTACAGTTCTCTAGCCATCCTAAGAAAGTAATCAGTTAACTCTCCTCCAGCTAATGACGTGTGATGCTGGATTTCCTCGTATGTCTAAAGAATGAGTTACTGTGATGTCAATTTCTTAATCGAGTACAGAACTTACGCAAGTGTCACAATTGATGGTTGGTGCGTGACGCTATAAGTCTCATAACTACCTTCAAATACTTTCGCAGCGTCACACACCCTACGTACAAAATATGCCAGTTGCGTAAGCCCTAGAGTAGTATTGGCTGAGTTTTTGCAAATCAAAGAAGATGGCTAATTTAAACAAGGATTTCAAAGATTTTGGATAATACCTAAATCATTTAAAACTTCCATATCTAACTCTTGCTGTTCTCCTACATCAGTGTTTTGAAACAGCACAGTAAACGCCCCAGCACCTAATCTATCTTCAGGAAATAAACGGTAACAAGGAATGTTTGTTAGATGTGATTGATAATTTTCTAAGTGAGGCACTTTTACTGGCTGAAACTGCGGAAAACGTGATAAAAACCACTCACCAACCTGCTCATTCTCTTCTGGGGAATAGGTGCAAGTCATATAAGCTAAATAACCTTGTGGGGCAACTAATTGCGCGGAGTTAGCAATGATTCTTTTTTGACGATTGGCACTTTTATTAATAGCCGTTGGGTGAAAACATCCTGGTGCTTTTTCTCCTTTAGCTAATAGAGATTGTCCAGTACAAGGAGCATCAACTAATACTAAATCACAGGTTAGGGGGATATTTTCTGCAAAAATACTAGAATCTCGATTGACTACAATGCTAGGGCTAATATGGCAACGCTTTAAATTAGATATCAGCATTCCTAGACGTTTACCAATGACTTCATTACAAATAATTAAATTTGGTTGCAAAGCTTGCCAAGCAAATATGCTTTTACCCCCTGGTGCAGCACACATATCAAAAATTAACTGCACCGATTGAGGAATTGCTAATAAAATAGAAGCTGCAAATACAGAAGAAAAATCTAAACAATAAAAATATCCTTGATGATGTAAGGGGTGTTTACCTGGTTTTTCTCCTAACTCTAAACGATCTATAAACTGTGGTTGCCAATTCAATGGAGATTCTACTGAAAAAGGTAAGCTATCTGGCTTATTTTGACACCAAAGGATACAGGGATGAAAGGATTGAGGAGAAATTAATGACTCAAGAAATTTTTCTTGATTATCAGGGTTTTCGGACAAACGTCGGGCAAGTTTCAGTAATAAATTTGATGGTTTTTCCATTAGTCAAAGTGTTACAGAAGAACAATGCTTATCAGTGGTTTAGCCTCATACTTTAGAACATAATGACCATCATTCCAATTGGGAATGGGTGACAGGTGATAGGTGACAGGTGACAGGTGACAGGGGAGAGGGGAGAGTATTATCCTCAATACCCAATACCCAGTCCCTAATCCCCAATTCCCAACTTTTCAATTTTGGATTTGCAATTTTAGATTTTAGATTATTCAATCCAAAATCTAAAATCTAAAATTCCTAGTCCCCAATCCCCACTTAAAGACTATCTCTTTGCGTAAATCCTGGACGATTGATTGCCAAGCTGCCCAAACGCACTAGAGAGGGTCACGATGTTTGATAATTTTCAGAAGAGATTGCGGCGGGAAGCACAGATATGGCGTGATGAAGGAATCATTAGTTCTTCCCAATATCAACAAATTGCCGATCGCCATCAGTTTAAGAATTTAGAAGCAGCTGCACGCGATCGCTTTATGATGATTGCGATCGCTGGCGGTGGTCTTCTGTTGGTCTTGGGTGTAACCACCTTCGTCGCTGCTAACTGGTTTGCCTGGTCAAGAGATGTCAAATTTATCATGATGATGAGTTTGTTTATCTTCGTTAGCATCACAGGTTTTTACACTTGGCAAGAACCAGCTTCAGGCAAAAGTGAAGGGAAAAGTGAAGGGAAAAAACAACGCCGCAGCAATCGCATTTTAGGAGAAGCACTGTTAATCTTAGCGGCTTTAATCCTCGGTGTGAACATCATGCTGATGGCGCAGATTTTTAATATCACTGGTTCGATGACACAACTATTTCTCGCCTGGGGATTTGGTGTCTCTTTCATGGCTTATAGTCTTTCCCTCAATTCTCTAGGGATTCTAGCCATTATCCTTGTGCAGATTGGTTATTGGTCTGGATTAGGCGATTTATGGAATTCTTCATTGTCGGCTGACTGGAATTGGGCTAGGTTAGCAGTCCGACATATGCCTTTAATCTCATGGCTATTGTTCGTACCCTTAGCCTACTCCTGTCGTTCCCGGTGGATTTTCTTCTTCGCCGCTTTCTTTTTTGTCAGTTCCCTACAATTCAATCTTAACCCCCTACCATTACAGAATTTCTCTAATATGGCCCCTTGGGTAGCATCCTTTGCCTTAGCACTGCCACCTGCATTATTCTGGAGTTATGACGACCTACTGTTTCCCTCAATCAATTACAGGTTATTTCAACCCCTAGCCCGGAATTTGTCTTTAATTGCCTTTGGTTTAGTCTTTTATGCTCTTTCTTTTCGATGGACATGGCAAGGACTTGCTTTTAATTCCTTTACATCAAGAAACAACGGTTTAATGTCTCTCCCAATCATCGATTTGGGGATTCTCAGTGGTCTAGCCGTATTGCAATGGCTATTTCTCTTACGCCAAACAAATAACCCACCCCGGCGGGAAGTGGTGTTTAATACTGGTCTGATTGCTACTTTTCTAGGTTTTATAGTAGTAGTACCTTTTTTGCATCAAGCTGTTAATCGCATTGGCGACCTAGGTAGTTTCATTTTCAGTGTGCTGTTGGTGGTACTTTCTTGGGGATTCATTCAAGAGGGATTAAAACTCAACAATAGACGCTCATTTTGGGGCGGGATGCTATTGTTAACCCTATTAGTTATTAGTCGAATGCTAGAATATAACACCGATTTACTGTTTAGATCGATGGTTTTTGTCATGTGCGGTTCGATATTAATTAGCACAGGATTGTGGTTTGAACGTCGTGTTACTGGTGGATCTAGTTCATCTAGTTCATCAGGGAATAAGAGTAAAAATTAGTGCTGTTAGCGGTAGCGCGGCGTTTAGCCGGTAGTGAGTGCTGAGTGGGTAGGCTTAATTAAATGTAAGACCTCTCCCCTGCGAGGGGCTTTCAATCTCCCCTTCCCTACAAGGGAAGGGGTTGGGGGTTAGGTCTAACTTATGTTTAATTAAGCCATTCTACTTAATAACTCAAGTCTTCTATAGCGTTTTTCCGTTGACTGCGAGAAGAACCCCATCCTTAACCCCCCTAAGATGATGTTTGAAAAATCCTTAGTGATGTATCAAATCCATTCAGATCCCCCTAAATCCCCCTTAAAAAGGGGGACTTTGAATCTATTCCCCCCTTTTTTAAGGGGGGTTAGGGGGGATCAAACCACATTTTGTACCCAGCACAAAGATGTGTATACACCGTAGCTTTTTAAGGGGGGTTAGGGGGGATCAAAACGATGTGGAATAAGGTTATCAGACTTGTGTGTACACAGTAACTCCCCTACTTTAATTGTTCCCCCTTCCCTACTAGGGAAGGGGGTTAGGGGGTTAGGTTTCCCGTTACCTTTTCCACACAACCTGAAAAGTCAGTTTAGCTATTAGCCTAATTTATTTCTTGGCTGGATTAAAAGCTGGTGCAGGAATATCCCCAATCTCCAATCTGCGTAAGTCCTGTTTTAATTTCCCCACAACCCATTATTTTTAGGACTACGGCCATGTCTGATAAATCCTCTGAATCTAGCAAAAGTAAAACTTTGTCTCCGGAAGCGGAGTTCTCGAAAAAGCTGACTTTTAAAGATTACCTGACTGCGACGGAACAAAAATATAACCAGCCCTTACCTTTTTGGCGGTTATTAGTTCCCTTGATGCTGCAAACTGGCATCATTTTGGCAGTCCCTACCCAAGCTGCATATACTAACCTCACAGGTAAGGAGGTGATTTTGCAGACTGTGACTTCATCCCCCGAAAGTGTATTGCAAGGTTATACTCTCAATCTTGATTACAACATAGCTCGGCTCTCTAATTTGAGAAGATTATCTGGCTGGAATGATGTTGTCAGAAGTAATCGCGGGAGGAACGGACAATTACTTTCAGGAACTAATTTATATGTGATTTTGCGAGAACAACAATCATTTAATCGTGGTGTACCTAGGGCTTGGCGACCTGTGCGTGTAACTAGTACCTTGCCTATGTCCCTCCCTAACAATCAAGTAGCCCTCAGAGGTGTGTATGAGAATGGTTTTGTTAACTACGGTGTAGAAACATTCAATATCGCTGATGAACAACGCCAATTAATTAGTGAGGATATCCGCCGTTCTGTTAGTCAAAATAGAACTAGACGGCTACGACCAATCACTGTCAAAGTTAAAGTAGACCCCCAAGGTAACGCTGTACCGGTTAGTCTGTGGGTGCGCGATCGCAATTACACTTTCTAGTCTTCATGGCTTACATTCCAGGCTACACCACAAGCTGCCCCTGCTCCAGCTAACAATCCTGTACTCATGCCTGATATAGTTTTTTGCATGGGACTTTGAATTAAGCAATCGCTTGTAACCTGTTCGGCTTGCAAGCACAAATTGCTTTCAGCCCAACTGGTAGTCCCCCCTAAAATTACACCAGCTACACTACAGGAAGCTACAAGCAACAACAGTCTTTTAGTTTTTCTATCCATAGATGGATGCGTCAATGTTGAAAGATGGTGATCATTCCTCAACTACTCTACACATCTATGCTAATTCTGTCAGCTGATTTTAGTCCTCAGATCCCGTTGGTGTTGTTTCCGTCCCCTTGCGGGGAATTGGTCGTGTTTAACGTTAACTCTTCTATTAGCACTAGGGTTAATAGGGTACTGGAATCATGGTTTCCGTCCCCTTGCGGGGAATTGGTCGTGTTTAACTTTTATTAGTAGGATTTCTTAAGTCTATACATATAAAGTTTCCGTCCCCTTGCGGGGAATTGGTCGTGTTTAACAAAAGGAGATTCTATTTGTTCATCTTCTGTTACATTATTAAGTGTTTCCGTCCCCTTGCGGGGAATTGGTCGTGTTTAACAAAAATCATTAGAACAGTTAGTTAAATCACTAACTAAAAGTTTCCGTCCCCTTGCGGGGAATTGGTCGTGTTTAACAGTGACTTCTATTATTGCATATTCAAAAACAACAACAGTTTCCGTCCCCTTGCGGGGAATTGGTCGTGTTTAACCCTAGTAGAGAAGGGTATTGACCCGACCACTGACCGGTTTCCGTCCCCTTGCGGGGAATTGGTCGTGTTTAACTTGGCTACTTCGGTACGCGGTACGATACTCAGGGGCGTTTCCGTCCCCTTGCGGGGAATTGGTCGTGTTTAACGCTGGGTGGCAATTCCTTGCTTCCTACAACGGAGGCAAGTACGTTTCCGTCCCCTTGCGGGGAATTGGTCGTGTTTAACGGAAGCTATGCTGACAGGGGCTAATGGTATTACTCCTTTTGTTTCCGTCCCCTTGCGGGGAATTGGTCGTGTTTAACCCACTGAGGAAGCAAAAGAGGGATTGAAAAGCCTAGCTGGTTTCCGTCCCCTTGCGGGGAATTGGTCGTGTTTAACGGGTGTTCGCGCACTTCTAATTACTACTAATAATCAAATGTTTCCGTCCCCTTGCGGGGAATTGGTCGTGTTTAACTCAACATAGGCTATGAGGCAAGTCCGCCAAAAGACCTACAGTTTCCGTCCCCTTGCGGGGAATTGGTCGTGTTTAACGATATCGTATTTAGAACTGACAAGAAAGTTTACATTAAGTTTCCGTCCCCTTGCGGGGAATTGGTCGTGTTTAACTTAATTGATTAGTTCACTATGGGATTCCTACATATTGACCGATGTCGTTTCCGTCCCCTTGCGGGGAATTGGTCGTGTTTAACGCTGAATGTGTATCCACTCCTGAAATAATGCAGGGTAGGTTTCCGTCCCCTTGCGGGGAATTGGTCGTGTTTAACCCCCCTTAATTATCCCTATGGCCCTGAATAAGCTATCGTTGGTTTCCGTCCCCTTGCGGGGAATTGGTCGTGTTTAACCTAACTATTATGCCCGAAGGGAAGTAAATTTCCCTGTGTGTTTCCGTCCCCTTGCGGGGAATTGGTCGTGTTTAACGCAATGTTTAGGGACTCTGCCCACTTCATTAGTTGTTTCCGTCCCCTTGCGGGGAATTGGTCGTGTTTAACGGAAGCGTTGTCCGAAATCATTAAAAAGTATGCAGAATCGTTTCCGTCCCCTTGCGGGGAATTGGTCGTGTTTAACTACGGGATAGTTTTTTATTTTAGAATAAAACCTAAACGTTTCCGTCCCCTTGCGGGGAATTGGTCGTGTTTAACAAATCAACCTCTTTTGCTTCAGGATCATCTTCTAGTAACGTTTCCGTCCCCTTGCGGGGAATTGGTCGTGTTTAACCATAGATAGATTGTGACAATGTTTTGTAAAGTTATCATGTTTCCGTCCCCTTGCGGGGAATTGGTCGTGTTTAACTTTTGCATACCCCCCGTTGACCGCGATCGCCAACAGTCTAAGTTTCCGTCCCCTTGCGGGGAATTGGTCGTGTTTAACCCTACCCTTTGGAAACTATTGATATATTTAGTTTTCAAGGTTCAGTTGCGCCGAGCTACGGATAAGACAAAGTAACTTCAAGCATCAGTAGTAAAATTGAAAAGCTATTTTCATTAAAATTTAGCTTTACAGATAATTTAACCAAAAAATCGCCAGCAGTCAAGGCAAAAAACCAAACTTTTCTTTTATTAACACAACTTTACTCTTACATACTCCTGATAAATCGCCGCGACAAACTTGCGGGTAACTTTACATTCCGTTACAAACCGCTAATCACTAGCAAAATCATCAACTTCAGCCTGCAAATCCCCACCAAAGACTAGACATCAAGCTTCACAAAATTAAATAATCTGGCGGTTCGTAAGGAGGCTGACTCCCATAAACTCGCGTTTGCTGTTTTGCAGTTGCATCTAGGGGATAAATCCTCAAACTATCCTCATTCAACTTCAAAGTAGGTAGCCAACGCTTCTCCAGTAGAGAGTTAATAGTTGACTCATCCAAAGGACACTCAAACACCGAATACTGTACCCGTTGACAGCGTTGTTCTAACAACTTCGCCAACTTAGTCCGCCGCTTGTCGTCGGGTATGTCATAACACACTAAATAAAGTTTTGGCATTAATTGAGTTTTCCCCAGAATTAATCTCATGTTCGTAGTCAGGACTTTAGTGCAGTTGCAAGAAAGGACTAAAGTCCTGACTACAAACCAAGTCATTTAATCACAAACGCCTCATAGTCTAAACTCGACTGTAATAAACAGCGTCCTAAACTGCGGCATTGTTCTAGTAAAATTTGACTCAAGCTTAACTGACGATTTTGCGGCGGGTAAAGCATGGTAGTGCGAAATCTTCTCTCCAACTCACCCAGTAATAACTTTTTCGCCATAGTTCCCAACCAAATCCCTACCCCGTCAGGAGAGGGTAGAAAATCATCAGGTGTCAATAAATCCGCCTGAATCAGAGAAATCACCGCTTGGTCTACCACCACCGGTCTAAATTCCTCCATCAAATCCAACACCAAATTCGGGCGATAAGGTTCAATTGCGTGAAAAAATCCCAGATATGGGTCAAGTCCCGCCTGAACACAAGCCGCAAACACCCGCGCCAACAATACCCCATACCCCCAACTCAGCAACGCATTCACCGGGTCTAATGGTGGACGGCGATTGCGTCCGTTAAAATTCCACTGGCTAGGAAACCAATGCTTAAGTGCTTGATAATAAGTACGAGCGCAAATTCCTTCTACTCCCATCAGTTCATTCCGATTCAGGGGAGTTGTAGTCTTATTTAACTGGGAAGCATAGACACTGATTAAATCTATCGCCTCCGTTAATTCGCTAATTTGTCCATTAGTAGCACGGTTACGCCGTTGTAGCAGCACCCGTTGGTTACGAACTTTACCGATGACTAACTTTTGTGCTAACGCCATCCCGAAAGTAGTTTCCACAGTCCGGTATTGCGCTAGGCGAATAGTCGGGTTAGTCGCAAACTGTCCTTGAAGACGACCGCGAAATTGTCCATCTTGACGCAAAAAAATCGTCTCAATACCCCGGTCAAGTAACCGAGAAATCACTACATCCGTTAACTGTACGCCGGGTAGAACTATAACTAGAGTCAATTCCGCCAAGCGACACTTTGTAGATTGTTGCTGTTTCACAATGATTAAGGATTCATTGCGATCGCGCACAATAGTTCCTGGTTCAGTTAAATATAAGGTGGTCATGTGTAATTCGTAGTTAGGAGTGGGGAATTGGGGTAACAATTTTCCCTTGTCTCTCTTATTTTCCACCATGCTGGAAGACCCCTCTTCCAAGGGGGTGTACAATGGGGTCATCCTAAATTAACGAGACGGGGTAAAGATTGTGTCTACATCTGTAGCGAAGAAATTGATACGCTATCGTAGCTGGATTGTGGCGGTAGTAAATGCAGCAACGACTTGGGTAATTTTAATTATTGCGCCTCTAGGTTTGTTCGCGGTGATTAGTTGTACTGTCGCGGTATTTTTAGGTAGTTTACTAGTGGGTGAGATTTGCGACAGGCTTTTATTCCAACTTTTGCGTAACCTCCAGCGCGATGTCATGGAAGCCAGGCGCGAGACAGATAACCTTGATGTGGGACTTTATAGTTATCTTGACTTATCCACACAACAAGAGGAAAAACGTAAATAAAACTATCAGGTTTGTGCTTAAGCAAACAGCAGAACCATCAAAATTTGTAATATCAGATGCCATTGATGAAATTACCTGCTAATAATATCTAAGGTCAGGTTAATAACTGCGACATCAATTATTAAGTATTTTTGCGGCTGTGAAATTTGTGCATACACGCCGACATGATTGTGCAAAAGATTGGATTGCTTAGATAAATGTCTCAGTAGGTGCTGTTTGTGAATTTTATTTAAGCAGGTAAGAATTTTGACAAAGTGTAAAGATTATTTCAATTAATTAAATTCCTAAGATTGCCAATTTTATGACAAACTCTCAAAAAAATATCGCCATAGCAATTAGCTGGTGTTTAGCCTGGGGTAATCAGCGTGAACCACGATTTGATCTAGCTGTTTTACAGCAAATGCGTGAGGCTTTAATGGAGGGAAAAGCATTACCAGAAGATGTTCAATACTTAGTTACACAGGTAGAACAATTACAAAGTATAGATAACAGTTATTTTCCCACAACCCTTACCGAGTTAAAGAATAATTATCCTGATTTGTGGAATCAGAATACTCGCATTGGTTTAGTGTATGGTGGTGCGACTAAAATTAAACAATATGTGTTTGAATCAGCCAAAATTCAAGAAATTCGCGGGGCATCTGGTTTATTAGATAGAATAAATATCATTGACTTGCCTGCTTTTTTTAACCAGAAAAATCCCCAAGAGATGGCAGCAGAAGATAGAAACTGCTACAATATCCAATTTAATGAAATTAGAACTTGGTTAAACGATAACTTTCCAGCAAAGCCCGAATCAGAAAATTACAAATTATCTGATTCGCTGATTCCAGAACTAATTATTTATTCTACAGGTGGTAATATCCTGGCTTTTTGTCCTGCTGCTTATGTTGATGAATTAGCCAATGCAATTGAAAAACGCTATACTCAGGAAACTTTAACAGCTAACTCTTGCGCTGTAGGTGATAAATTTAAATTGCTGGAACTACGATTTGGTTTGTTACGAGAGCCAATTGAAAATACATTATGGTTAGATTGGTATCATCGGGAATTTAAAAAGCCATTAGTTCAAGCTTATTTTGGCTATCCTGGTAATGAATCAGAAAGAATAGAAGCATTTAAAAGACGTAAGAGTTTTAACGAATTAACCACAAAATTAAATATTTTATTTAATCAGCGTCGTAGTGGGAATAATACAGCTAATCGTCCCAGTCGCCGCTATCCGCCGATGTTTGAAACCCATCCTTACTTGATGCGTGATGGTAGCGATCGCCGTTCTGCTATCATGCGAGTAGATCAACTACCAAGGGAAACCAATTTTTCAGAAGCATCGGTACGTAAGTATTTAGTAGGTGATAGAGCAAAAGATAGTTTAAGTAATAATCCTCGTTGGTATAACGAGTCTGGGTTAACTTGGCAAAGAGGCGTTATTGAAAGCTGGGTAGATAGATTTAAACTCTTTTTAGAACAGAATCCGAGTTTAAAATCGAAATACTACGACAATACCATAAATAAAAAAGTAGAAATTGCTGAGACTTTAACCCAAGTATCTAACGCCAGTAGTGGTTATATCGCTTATATTTACGCCGATGGTAATAATATGGGTGGTTATATCCAAAAAATTCAGACACCAAAAGACTATCAAGAATTTAGCCAAGATGTGGCTTTAGCAACCGAATATGCAGTGTACCAAGCATTAGCTGAAAACTTACATCCTCACAAACTACGTAACTTAAATGATGACGAATCAAATTTAAAGAATGGTGAATTTATTCATCCTTTTGAAATACTTACCATTGGTGGTGATGATATTTTATTGATTGTTCCTGCAAATAAAGCCTTAGAAATATCTCAGATGATAGGCGAGAGATTTGAAAAAATCCTACTGCAAGAGACTCAAATTAATGAGAATAAATTAGCCAATGGAGAAACTAAAGAAATTACTGGTAATTATCGCCTGAATCACACTAAACCATTTGAACCGCATAAATATCAACGTTATAAACCCTCAACAGCAAAACGTTCTGACTGTGAACTAAGTACATCAATTGGTGTATTAATTACGGCTGTAAACACACCCATATACTACGCCAGAGACTTAGTAGAACAACTATTAAAATCAGCGAAAGAACGCGCAAAAACATTAAAAAAAGCTGTTTATTATGGCGGAACAGTTGATTTTTTAACTCTCAAATCAGTTACAATGATTTCATCGAATGTTAAAGAATTTCGTCAAGAAGCATTAACTAAAAACAGCCCACAAAAATTAAAACTCTACGCCACACCATACACTCTACATGAATTAAGAGGATTAATCACCTCTATTTCAGCCTTAAAAAAAGCTAAATTTCCCAAGTCACAACTTTATCAAATTCGTAGTTTATTAGAACGGGGTAAACACACAGCTATTCTCAACTATCGCTATTTCAGAGTGAGACTAAAACAAGGTAAGGAAGCATTACTCAGAGATTTTGAAGAGGCTTGGTGTTTACCTAAAGATAAAGAAAATAACGGTAATTTAGCACCTTGGATGTATGATAACGGCAGACTTGATCCTAAACATCCTGAAGATCCATTTTATGAAACAATTTGGCGAGATATGGTAGATGTCTACGATTTTGTAGAAGTACCAGAACATGAAACATCAGAAGTTGCATCTGTGGGGGTTGAGTCGTGATTAAACTACAAGAATTATCAAACTCATTGCAAACTTACACTGTTACAGCAATCATCGATACGGCTTTATGTATTGGTGCTGGTGGTTCTTCCGGTTCGCTTGCAGATAAACCGATTGTTCGCAACGCTGAAGATAATCTACTAATTCCAGGTTCTCAACTTAAAGGACGTTTGCGCCATGAATGCGAAAAAATTGCGAGGGGTTTAAAGTGGCCTATTTGCTATTCTCCTAACCCTCAAACTATGTGTCCACAAAGAGCAAGTTTAACAGAGAATTTTGCTAGAACAGAATATAAAATATCGGAATCAGAGGAAGATAAACATCATCATTGTTTAATTTGTCAAATTTTTGGCAATCCTGTTTTACCTTCTCGTATCATTTTAGATGATCTAATTTGTGAAGAAGAACCAGATAATTTACCAGAAGTTATACGTCCTGGTGTAACTATCAACCGCCGTCGCCGGACTGCTGAAGAAGACAAACTTTATTTTTTAGAAACATCACCAGTAAATATTCAACTGAAGTTTACAGGTAATATTTATTTATCTAATGCGCCTAGTTATGCAGCACCACTAATTTTAGCTGGATTGCGCCATATTAATGCTTTAGGTGGTAGTAAATCAGCAGGGTTAGGCTGGCTACATTGGGAATTACCTACTTTACCTATAGAACAAGCAGCATGGAATTTTCTGGCTAAAGGGTTTGAAAACAATGAAGAAAATTAATCTAGAAATTAAAGCACTGTCTCCTTTAGCGATTGGTAGACAAAAACCAGGTGGAAATGTGAGTGAAGTTGAACAATATATTCCTGGTTCTGTAATTCGTGGTGCAGTCGCTAGTCAAATACTAAAGCAAACTAATCAATCAATTAGTGATGATGATGATTTTCATCAATTATTTTTAGGAGATAAGCCAGCAATTTTTCAAAATGCCTACCCAGGAATTATCACTATTTATGACGATTGTGTCTTTAAGCCTAATGTGCAAGTATTACCTGCTACTGTACTGAGTTCTAAGAGTAAATCTGGATTTAAAACAGGTGACTCTGAAAAGAATGGTGTTTTTGATACTTTAATAGACCGTTTTTGTGCTGAAAAATATGCTCAAATATATGATCCAAATTGCCCAACAGAACATTCAACTTATGGAGAAAGAGTTGATCATTTTAGCGGTTTTTATAGTGAACATGATGATGATTACTACACCCCTTCTGCAAATGCTCGTCTATTAACTAGAGTAGGTATTAATCGCCGCCGTGCAACTTCTGAAGAAAGGGTATTATATAGTATTGCGGTTTTAAATGAATCTCAAGAAAATAAACAAAGACCTGTCACATATACAGGTATAGTTTTAGTAAATGATGATTTAGCTGTATCTTTACAACAGTTTATTCAAAATCATCAAGATGATTTACGTTTAGGTGGCGCAGGTTCACGGGGCTTAGGTAAGGTAAAAATTACAGCTAAAGCACCTAATGATATTAAATCAATAGTTATTCACCAAATAGACGAGTTTAATCAAAAATTACGTCAACGCTGGAGTGAATGGGGCAAAATATTTGGCAATCCTTTAGAGATATTGCCAGAAAATCGCACTTATTTCACTGTGGATTTACAAGCAGATGCAATATTAACTGAAAAATGGCAGCGTACAACGGTAATTTCTCCAGAGATGTTACAGAAATATACTGGAGTAAAGGATGATTCCCTAGACGTTCAGGCTGTTTACAGTAGTTATGATTATCGTTCAGGCTGGAATGCTGCTTGGGGTTTGATGAAAGATGTAGAGTTAGTAACAAATAAAGGAAGTGTCTATTTATTCAGCACAGAAAATAAGAATCTCTGGTTACAAGCCTGGGAAGATTTAGAGGTTTATGGAATAGGCGATCGCACCTGCGAAGGCTTCGGACAAGTCCAAATTTGCAATGAATTTCACTTGATATTCAGAGAGGAGGCTGTTTAATCATGGCGGAACTAGATAATTTATTAAAAGAGCAACTGGCTTTAAGAGTTGAGAAATGTATCAGTAACCAAATGGATGAAGTTATCGAAAAAATGAAAGATTTATCAGATAAATTTGCCATAGCAAATAAAGATAAAAAATCGCCTTTCAGAAATGTCTTGGCTGTTGCTGTTGATTCAAGTTCTTCAATTGAAATTATTAAAAATTACATTCGTTATCAGGTGGGAAGGAGTGGTTCAAGCCCAATTTGGACAACACAAAAAGATAAAGATATATTTGCTAAATCTCTAGTAAATGCACTAGATGATTTAGAGAATAATGCACAATCTATTTTAACAGAATTGAGGATAAATATTCCTAAAGATCATAGTTTGGAAGCATATTTAAATGACATAAATAATCAAACTCAACTACGCAAAAATATTCATATTAAACTTGTGCAACTTTTTTTAGGATATTTAGCTAGAGAACATACAGCCTCAGTCGGTGAAATGAATTTACAAAAATAAAATATTTATCAAATTTTTAGGAGTCTTTAAAGATGTACCGCTTTGTTGTATCAACTGTTGGCACAAGTTTACTTTCTAACCAAATTCGCCCCAAAGATCCAAAAAGTTGGAAGGGACTACTTAATAAAACTGCCAACTGGACAGAGGAGAGAATTAAACGACATGAGCCGGAAGTGATTAATATTCTTCTAGACCTAAAAAACAGAGCTGAGGAAAAGTTAAATAGCGGCAATATTTTAGAAATTAAAGAAGCTAGTGCTGAACTAAATGGTATCTATAGCTTATATAAAGATAACGTTGAGAATGGTAAGCTAGATACTCACTGGTTGATTACAACTGAAACATATCAAGGACAAAGTACAGCAAAAATAATTAAGGATTTTTTACACAAGAAAGTCAATTTTATTGAAATATATACCCCTGATCAGCTTTCTACAGAAGATACAGCAAACTTCAAACAAGGAATAGACGATCTAATTAATTGGCTTTCTAAAAGACATGAAGAGTCTCAGAAAGATGGCTATTCTATCTACTTTAATTTAGTTGGCGGTTTTAAGGCAATTCAAGGATGTATGAATACTATTGGTATGTTCTATGCCGATAAAATTATATATGTGTTTGAAGGTGAATCATCTAAGTTAATTACTATTCCACGTTTACCGATTACTGTAGATTCTGAGCGAGTTAAAAAGCATAAAGTTACCTTAGCATTATTAAATGCTGGAGCTAGTTTTTCCCCTAAACAAATTGAGGATGAAAAGATTGAAGAATCATTATTCACTGAAATTGATGGAAAAGTAACTATTTCTAATTGGGGACTATTAATTTGGAATGAGTGCAAAATCAATTTACTCTCAGAAGATTTATTGATTTTTCCAAAACTTCATTATGAAGATAACTTTAGAGGTGATTACAACCGAATAAGAGATAAAAAAGAAAAATTACAACTGCAAGAAGACCTTGCGAAAGTGTCAAATTTGCTCAACCAATCAAATGGTAATACTAGTGTATTAAAAGAACATACAGGTTTTAGATATGATAAATATACAAATAGGAATGATGATGTTGCACATTTTCGAGTTACTCAAGGCTTACGAATAAGTTGTATTTCGATTAGTGGAATACTAAGACTTCGCCGCTACGGAAAAGAACCCGAAGTAAATAAAAATCCCTAAAATTATAAATACTCAAGTAATTAGCTATGTTTGAAACCTTCAAAAACCGCCTAGAAATTACAGGCGTACTGACAACAAAAACAGCATTACGTATTAGCGCAGGCCGTTCTAGTGAACCCATAGGCTCAGATTTACCTGTAATTAAAGATGCTTTGGGTAATCCAATAATACCAGGCTCTAGCTTTAAAGGTGCAATGCGATCGCGCCTCGAAAGTTTTCTCAGAGGTATCAATCCAGATTTAGCAGCCAATCCCGCCATAGAAGCCGAATGGTCAATTACCAATGACCGGATGAATGGAGAAAATGGTATTAAGAAAGATCTTGAAAAAGAACTTGAAAAATATCCCCAAGCAGAACGAAGTGGAAAAAGGGATCAGTTACTCACAGAGAAAATTATTAATGAAACTGATCTAACATCTCTTCTCTTTGGTTCACCTTGGATAGCTAGCAAATTTCAACTCAGAGACTTAACCATAGTCCCTGACACTTGGTTTGGACAATATCAAGAAAGAGACGGTGTAGCCATCGATAGAGACACCGAAACCGCCGCAGACGGGAAACTCTACGACTTCCAAGTTGTACCGGCTGGGACGCAGTTTCAATTTAAAGCCGTGGTAGAAAACGCCGAGGAATATGAACTGGGACTGTTGATGGTTGGGTTACACCAGTTTGAGACAGAACAGATACCACTTGGAGGAGGGCGATCGCGTGGCTTAGGTGTGGTTAAACTAGATATTGAGAAAATGCGCTGGCTTGATGTCAACAACGACCCAGAAAAACTATTAGCTTACCTACAAGAATTAGTTAATACGAATACAGGTGAGGATATACCCAGCTATGAGGATGGTAAAACATTCAAGAATCAATGGACTCAAGCACTTATCAATAAGTTAGGTGAGAATATATCTAAGACTCCCAGCACTGAAGCAACACAAAATTCTTGAGGAGGTCAATATGGCTTTCAGTAATTTCAAAACCATCGGTGAGGTTCTCAAAGCGTTTCAAGTCACTTACACCGAAGCAAATTTTATTAGTGAACTTGCGTTTAATATTTCTGACTATTTCCGCGAAGATTTAGAACTGATGATGCGGGATGCTGTTGTTGATAACTCAGAGTTTGCTATTTGTGAAAACCTGATTTATCCAGTTATCAAAGAAGTCTGGAAAACCTACCGCCATCATTTTATTCTCTGGAGTCATCAGTCATTAAATTATCACGAAAAATTATCGGGGTTTCCTGAATATATTTTAGCTAAACGTTCTCCATTAGGAAAAGTAGTATTTGACAAACCATATTTCATTTTAGTAGAAGCCAAGCAAGATAACTTTGAAGCTGGCTGGGCGCAATGTCTAGCAGAAATGATTGCGGCTCAACGACTCAATGGAGAATACCAAATAATAATTTATGGCATTGTTTCTAATGGTGCAACATGGCAGTTTGGTAAATTAGAAGGAGAAAAATTTACTAGAAATATCACGCCTTACACTATATACGAACTAGATAAATTATTTTCTGTTGTAAATTTTATATTCCAACAGTGTCAAGTACAGCTAAATAATTTAGTAGCAGCTTAATCTTTATTATCAAATAAATCCAATCATGCACAAAAGATTTGTCAATCACTGCACAATTCATTTAACC
This sequence comes from Anabaena sp. CCY 9402-a, assembly GCF_963920945.1. Classification (NCBI taxonomy): domain Bacteria; kingdom Bacillati; phylum Cyanobacteriota; class Cyanophyceae; order Nostocales; family Nostocaceae; genus Anabaena; species Anabaena sp. CCY 9402-a. The sequence goes on along the minus strand of NZ_CAWUDL010000012.1, from coordinate 5,155 downwards.
ATCATACCTGATGGTCCGATTTTAATTAAATCAGGAAAAGAAGGAGCAGACCCCACAAAACCTGATATGGAATTTGTCGAAACCTATCACGCTGGGGGACGTTCAATTTATTTACCAGGGAGCAGTTTAAAAGGAGCAATTCGCGCTCATGCAGAACGCATAGTTAGGACTGTAGGGAGAGATAGACGCGATAATAGTTCTAGTTTACCTTGGGCGAATGACCCATTAAATGATAAATATGACTATCTCAATAATGTTAATTCAGCCAGCGATATTTACAAACTTTCTTGTTTTACCGATCAAATGTTTGGTAATACTTCTATTGCTAGTCGTGTCAGAATTGAAGATGCTCACCCAGATAGTTCACAGCCTCTCAGAATTGAAGAACGTAATGGTGTAGCAATTGATAGAGTATTTGGTTCTGTTGCAGTTGGGCCGTTTAATTATCAAGTCTGCACTGCTGGGGAATTTAAAACTAAAATCCATCTCAAGAACTTTACTTTAGCGCAATTAGGTTTAATTGGTTTAGTATTGCGAGATTTAAATGATGGTTGGTTTGGTTTAGGTTTTGCCAAATCTCGCGGCTTGGGTACTGTAGAAGTGAAATTTAATCAAGCAGTCGTACAGTATCCTGGTTGTATTTTATCAGAAGATAAACAGCAAATTTATGCTCTGGGTAGTGAGCAGAAATGGAGTAAGACTTTTCTTTTAGGTGTAGGGGAATTTTTACAAGTTGAAGACGCAAAATTATATGGTTTTGCTAAACCAGACCATCAAGATACACCAGTCGCCGCCCAAGAAATGGATTTAGGTTTTGGTGTCCAACTTGTTTGGAGAGAAGGAACGGTTAACGATTTATTTGAAAGATGTGTTAGGTCTTGGAGTCAGTTATTAGTGGGTGCGAAATGAAACCTTTTGTTGGTGTTAAAGAAGCTTTATCAGTGGTTAAACTGCTAGATTTAATTAAAGAATTTGCTTCTGAAAATAGTTACTATTTTTGGCGTTGTCATCACCAAGTTAGTGGAATTAAAGAAGAAGCACCTAAAAATGATGATTTTCCCATGCTTGAGGGGCAAATGTTTAATCATCAGTTTGAATTACGGTGGAAGCAAAAAAACAAAAATAGTTATGAAGTGCTACTACTGACTATCATTGATAATTATGATACTTTCCAACCCATTAGTAAAGATTGGCGAATAGAACCACAGGATAATTCCAAATTTCCATCCAACGCCTATCCAGCTTATGGTTATCGTCGTGATGAAACTCGTTTTCCAAAAGAGTTCACTTATCCCAAAACTTTAGATATTCGACTAGGGAAAGATAACAAAAAACAACCCAAATTAGCACAACGTTACTTTATTGATGCTGAAACATCCGCCGTGCAATTTGTAGCTTTAACTGTAGAGGTACACTAACATGACAAGAACTCCTCCCCCACCACCCAAAAGACCGACTCCTAGAGAGTCATCTAACCCAGAACTAGCACCAAAGCCTTATGAGTTCGTTTCTTTCCCGCCAGAACGTCCTAACTTACAGCGTCCGGTGGGACATCATAAATATTTGAGCGATCGCCTACACGGTACACTCTATCTTACCCTAAAAGTGCAGACATCCCTGCACATCTCCACCGGGATAGTTGCAATGGGTAGCGACATCGGTAGCAACCGCATACCCCTAATTAAAACAATGGCGCAGGGAGTTGACCAAAAGCTATCAATTCAAGGTAGTTCCCTTAAAGGCTGCATTCGGTCTGTATATGAAGCTGTGACCAATAGTACATTAGCTGTTATTACTTCTAGGTATAGAGATAAAATTCCCACAGAACGTCTACCTTGTCGTAACAAAGAACAACTGTGTCCAGCTAGTCGGGTATTTGGTGCATTAGATTGGCAAGGGTTGCTAGATTTTAATGATGCTAAATGTGAAAGCATGGGTTCTAGCACTGGATTTATGCCTTCCTTATATCGTCCTAGACCAGACCAAAGTAGCGCATACTTTCTTAAAGGTAAAGCCGCAGGACGTAAGTTTTATTACCATACCATTAAAGCCATTGATAAAGGACAAAATTCTGGTATTCCTGTCCAACAAGCGGGGAGAGAATATACTTTCAAAACTCAATTACATTTCAAAAACTTACTCCCAGAAGAATTAGGGACTCTATTAATTGTCTTAGGACAAGATTCTAAATATCCCTTAGCTTTAAAAGTCGGTGGTGGTAAGCCTATTGGGATGGGAACAATGACAGTAACTATCGATAAAATCAAACAGCCGCAAAGTTTAAAACAGCGTTATTCATCCTATGAAATTAGCGAAGCTGATGAACTCACAGGAGAAAAATTAGCACAATTTAAAGAGCAAAATATTCAAGCTGCACACTCACGCCTCATTCAAAAACCACAACTAGAAGAACTAACACAAGTGCTGCGCTACCCAACCGACCGCGAACCCCCATCAGGGATGTATTAACTATGACCATAACAGATGCACAATGGGAAATTGCTCATGCGATCGCTCTAACTTTAGTAAAAGATAATACCGATGTCAACGAGTTAGGCAAAGCAGTTGCTTATCTGCGTGGTTACGTTCATCAACCGGATGCAACTTCCAGGTTTTTCAAGTATCTCAAAACCTTGGTAAGCAATGGTAGACAAATAGGACACAGTGGGAAAACCACAGATTACTATCGCAGTATAGATAAAGCTTGTAGCGATTATCTCAAAAGTATTAGTGATGCTCACACCATCCTGCAAATTTTAGGTTGGGTATCTCGCCTCATGCGTTATTACAAAGACGCAGGCGTTCCCATTGGTGAAATTGCTACCCCCAGCGCAGCACCTCCAGAGTCAGCGCGTCAGGCGGAAATAGCCAAGGTTGCTAAATCTCAGGACTTCCAAGTTGACCAGATATTAGATGCAGTTGTTACGAAAATTAATGGTAACAAGGTCACTTATGAAATTTTAGGGACAATTAAGTTAACTGAGAAAGAACCGAAGAAAGCTAGTTTACTTACAGAAGGACAGAAGGTTCACGTGAAAATTACAGTTATCAAGGAAGATGGAAGTATTAAAAGCGTCAAGTATGTTGGGTAGGTTATCATTGAAAAAAATTGTGATACTATAGATTTTAGTGTTCCCTGTAACTAAGTAAGGAGTATTTACAACTATGGAACAAACAAATAATGAAACCAGTTAATAACCTCAAAAATTACTCTAACCATCCTGCATCGTCGGTGTCTCAATTTCATAAAAATCAAAACCTTGCAAGGTCATCGAGTCTTAATTCTCAGGAGAGTAGTAACGAACTTTCTGTTGCAGAAAACTCTGAATGCAAAGTCATAGGTCGTTTACCATTCAAAATTAAGCTCAAGGAATTACAGGCTCTCTACTTAAGTCAAGAAAGTAAGAAATATCCAAAAGCAGTAGTAAAAGCCTTTCTCAAGGCTATGGCGATGATTTCAGCCGCGAACTGCGAACAAGATATATACAACTTTAAGAGTCTGAAATTTCACAGGCTTAACCGTAATTGTAAGCAAGAGTACGCTTTATCACTAACTGGTAACTGGAGGCTAATAACAAAGTTTGAGGAAACAGAAGGTATAAAATACCTACTGATACTCAAAATTGAAGATTATCACTAACTACTCAAAAAGCTGTAGAGACATTTTTACCTCTCTACAGCTTTTCAATTAATCTTGTTATTAAGGATATAATTTGATGATAGAAAGAGTAAAGGTATGTATCAACAGTTTTTTCCATCAATATTTTTTTCACCTGGAGAAATATTACAGGACGAATTAGAAGCTAGTGGTCTTACATTAGAAGACCTTAGTAATATTTCAGAAGATTTACCTGAGTTAGTGAATGGAATAATTCAAGGAATCCAACCAATAACATATAGAATCGCAATGATGTTACACAAAGCTTTTGGTACATCACCAGAGTTTTGGATGAATTTAGAAGCAGACTATCGCCTTTATCTTGCTCATAAAAAATGAGTTAATATAGGTAGGGTATGTAAGTAGAAAAAAATGTTTTTCCTGGTTTCACTGATGTAAGCTTCCTCGCAAGGGGACGGAAACATTAATCCGTGAGATGCTGGATGATTAGACTAATTAATCTCTCATCTCTCTTCCCCGCAAGGGGACTTAAACTACAAACAAAAGCTAGCTCAACTATGAACTAAAAATATGAAAACAAAGCCTTATGGCGAATTGCGAAAGCGAATGACACCTGAGCGCAGGGCAGAGAGTGCAGCCCGTGCTAAGATGATGTTGCTGCATATTAACCTGATGGAACTGAAGGAATCTTTAGCACTGACAAAAAATGAGTTAGAAAACGACCTCAATGTGTTGGAGTCTGCGATTTCTGAATTAGAAACTCAAGAAGATATTCAATTATCTACACTCTCTCGTTGCGTTAAAGCTTTGGGTGGAAAGTTAAAAATAGTGGCTCATTTCTCTGATGAAGAGATAACCCTAACTGAATTTGACTAATCGCCAATTATATAAAATGGGGTAATGTAGTTGCTAAGTTGACATTTGGTGTTAACTTTGCGATCGCTACCAATCACTTTATTCCAACTACTATGTACAAGTACAATCCCTTAGACTGCTTACCTTCATCGGCAGAATTACCAGACTCAGACGATACACCAGTGGATAACGAACTGCAAATATTAATTCCCAATTTGTTGTTAGCCATCTTAGCGACAATCTGGCAAAGCCGTGATGATTGGTTTTTTGGTATCAATATGGGTTGGGTATATATCATACGCCAAATCAAGGCGCGATCGTTCCGGATGGATTTTTGAGTCTGGGTGTAGAACGTTTCGTGGGTGAAAATGGACGTTCTAGCTATGTTCTATGGGAAGAAGAGGGTATTCCCCCGATTTTAGCTTTAGAAGTAGTTTCGCAAACTTACAACGGCGAATATGAGCAGAAAAAAATTGATTATGCCGAATTAGGCATTTTGTATTATGTTATTTACGCACCAACACGGCTACGCCGTAAACGTCAACGTTTAGAAGTTTATCGCTTAGTAGAAGGTAAGTATATTTTACTGTCAGGTGATAAAATCTGGATGCCTGAAATTGGCTTAGGTAAGTAATTAAACAAAATTAATTACACAAATGATTATACAATTGAATACAAGAT
>NZ_CAWUDL010000011.1:0-97230 GCF_963920945.1 Anabaena sp. CCY 9402-a | reverse complement strand
GACAGGTGACAGGTGACAGGTGACAGGTGACAGGTGACAGGTGACAGGTGACAGACTATGATAATTTTCCCAATTCCCAATCCCCAGGAGTTATTTAATTAATTTTGACTTACCCTTCGGGTACTCCTGCGGAGAACTCGTAGAGTAGCCGCTTTCGCGTCTATGACTTTTGACTTTTGACTTGATTTGTCCCCATTCTCCATTCCCATCTTTTATGAACTTAACGCCAGATAGCAAAGTTATTATCCAAGGCTTCTATGAATTTATTTCAGAAAATCATATTGCTCAAATGAAAGCTTATGGTACAAATGTAGTTGCTGGTGTCGATCCTGGATGTGGTGGACAGGAAATTTACAATCTACCTGTATTTGATTTGGTAGAGGAGGTAGTAGAAAAATTCGGCACAATTGACACAACAATTATTTGCGTACATCCATACCAGGTTCTAGATGCAGCCTTAGAAGCGATCGCCTCGCATATCAGTCAAATTATCATCATCTCTGCGGGTGTGCCACCTTTAGATATGGTGCAATTACTCCGCAAAGCTGAAGCCGGTGAAACTCTAGTCGTCGGCCCCAACAGTCCCGGAATTATTGTGCCAGGAAAAATCCTTTTAGGCACACAACCGAGTGAATTTTATACGCCAGGTTCGGTAGGAATTGTGAGTCGCAGCAGCACTCTGACCTATGAAGTTGCTTGGGAACTGACAAAAGCAGGCTTGGGGCAATCGATTAGTGTCAGTATTGGTAGTGATGCCATTGTTGGTTCTTCGTTTTTGCAATGGCTGCAAATTTTAGATGAGGATGACAGTACCGAGGCGATCGTTTTAGTCGGTCAACCAGGCGGGGGTAGTGAAGAAGCCGCAGCTAGGTACATCACTGAAGCCATCGATAAACCAGTTGTTGCTTACATCGCAGGTAGACAAGCACCACCGGGGAAAACTTGGCGACAAACTGGTACTTTAGTTACCGTTGTTGGTCGTCCACCTAACTTTGGTACTGCACAATGCAAAATCGCCGCTTTTGAAGCCGCAGAAGTTCCTGTGGCGGAACGTCCTTCTTTGATTCCCGACTTGTTAAAGAAGGCAATTCATTGATGGTACTTGCTTGGTTTATTGAGTTAACTAATCAATTAAACCTGCTTCTCTAGCACGAATTTTAGTCACGACTCTAATGTTTTTTCCTTGATTTCTTAATTCGGCACAATCAATACCTAAAGCTGCTTGCAGTCTATCTCACTGGTTACGTACTGTACGTTCAGATACACAAATATGTGCTGCGATCGCTTTATCTTGGAATCCTTCATTAAAGGCTAGGCTTAGTAGTTGTAATATCTCTGGTTTAATATTTAATTTCTCATAGATATCTGTAATCTCTTGAATACGAGTAAATCCCTTTTGCTAAAGATTGACTCATGTTTTTATGTCTGGATGGTTAATTGAGATGATTTATGCTTGTATGAAAACGTTGCAATACAACGTCTTGAAAAATTAAAGATTAATAATTTCTTTTTCGGTCAAACACATAGCAACGCCTTTCTCATAGTAAGCTGCTTCGTTAATAAAAATAGGGTAGACTGTAGATGTGCCTTCATAGGCGATCGCTTGACCATCAAATGTTAAAAATATAGGCTCGCCTGGATGAAGTGGTTCATAATCACGAGACTGAATTTTCGGGTGAATCATTGCCTGAATTTCGCCTTGTTCATTTCTGGGATAATCTATAGAACATAAAAACTTATACATTGTGAGTGTATTATTACGTTCCAAAATATCACCGCGATTATATCTTTCTAAATAATCTAAAATTTCGTAAATCAGTTTCTCAGTATTTTGAAATAACTCTGCATCTAATACACCTTGAGCCACAGCACCTACTTCAATTACAAAACCTAATTCACTGAGGGAGCGGAGAAAATTACTACCTTCTTCTGGTATTGTATGGCAAACCTTTACTAAAGGATTAATTGCACTCAGATAAGCAGACAATTGTAATAAAAATGGATGCTGATTGCCTAGAATAATACTCAAGCCCATATTAGCGGTTGTACTGTGTAAATCAATAATTACATCTGCCTTGGTTTTATTATCTTCTCCTAAAATTTTAGAGATATTTTTTGCCCGTATATCTTCATAACTAGACAGATTAGTATTTTGTAAGTCTTCACTTAAAAAACAACGGTTTAAATCTTTTTCGATGTAGCGTCTACCTGCGGCAAAGGCTTGGGGATTACCTAATAACGTCAAAGTTTCAAAGCTATATTTTTGCATTAATTGCGGAAATTTTTCAAATTTTTTAATCAGAAATGCACCTGTAAATTCATTTCCATGTGTTCCGCCAATTAGGGCAACACGATTAATTTTATTCATAAAATATTCCTCAAAGTGTATAGAATAGTCTCAATTTAGTAAATGGAGGAGTATAAAGTGGCGGAAAATCGCTTTGATGCTCAGTCATAGGAATGATTTTATTGGGACTGCTTCCTGTTTCATGCCAACTATAAATTTAGTCTTTGTTGATAAAATTTTCTTGTATGATTAGCAGCGTACCTAATATTTCTAAGATGTGCAATACCAATTTAATTAATGGAATTATATTTAAAATATATACTTCTATTCATTGAAGCAACTTGGATGATTACAGTTTTAAGTTTAGTTGCTGGGGGAGTGGGTGTAACATTCCTACCAGCTAACGCCCAAAACCTACAACGCACGGGAGTTGTCTATAGACCTATACAGGGCAAAAACCTGACTCGACCCATAGCCGCAGTTTGGCGCAGTGATGATATATCTGTGATTTTGCAGAACTTTTTGCAGGTAATTAAAGATGTGGTTGGAGCGGAGATAACAGATTAATTTGCGTAAAAAGTTTTTTTGAAGGTGATTGCTAAATATAGGATTTCACCTCGATTGTATTTAACCCAAAGTTTCAATTTTTATGCAATGGCCAATTTGGGCTGTGTCTGGTGAAATTCATCCTACATATTGATTGGAGCATATTATGACGAAAGTAAAAATTCAGCTTGTGAATGTTCAATGCAAAGATACTGAAGATGTCACAGGTGCTGATGAGTTATATCTAGTTGGTGCATTGGTAGGAGGCAAAATTACCAAGGCAATTTTGACAACTCCCATGTCTATTAATGATGGAGAAGTTAAAAGATTTAAGCCAGACCAATCCATTTTATTTGAAGGCGACGTACCCGCAGGGGAAAGCGTTAAAGGAGGAATTAAAGCTTACGACGAAGATGCTGCCAAAGACTGGTCTAAGTATGGTGATACAATTACAGGTATTACCAGTGCTGTATCCGCTGTTTTATCAGTAGCCGGCCCTAAAGGAGTATTGGCAGGAACTATACTTTCCGCTTCTGTCAAGGGAGTAGGTATTCTTGCTAGTTTAGATAAAGATGACTTACTTGGTTCTACGGAATTAGTCATATCTTCCACAGGCCCAGCATTTGAAGAAGTTTCTTGGAGATTTAAGAAAAAAGGTAGCTTTTTAGGTTACTCAAACTGGGATTACACACTTAAATATCGAATTACTCGTTCTTGACATCCTCTCTACCGTGTACACACAAATCATCTGATCCCCCTAAATCCCCCTTAAAAAGGGGGACTTTGATTTTAGTTCCCTTGGAAGGGGGGTTAGGAGGGATCAAAACGTTGTGGGGCAAGTTTATAAGACTTGTGTGTACACCGTAGCCCGAAAGGTGAGTGTGTGGAGTATGTCACTTTTGCACAGACAGCTAAACCAAACCCAATCGATCCAAAATAAAGGCATACTCAAAAGCTAACTCTTTTAAGCTTTCGTAACGCCCAGATGCACCGCTATGTCCAGCATCCATATTGGTTTTCAGCAAGAGAATGTTATTGTCTGTTTTGAGTTCTCGCAGTTTGGCTGTCCATTTGGCAGGTTCCCAATATTTGACGCGGGAATCATTTAACCCGGCGGTGATTAACAAATCGGGGTAATCTTGGGCTGCGACATTATCGTAGGGTGAGTAAGATTTCATGTAGTCATAGTAGACTGGATCATTAGGATTTCCCCATTCTTCCCATTCCATTGCTGAGAGGGGTAAAGATGTATCTAGGATTGTACTCACCACATCGACAAACGGCACATTAGCCACAACTACCTGAAATAAGTCAGGACGCAGATTAATCACTGCACCCATTAATAAACCGCCTGCACTACCGCCTGTAATGGCTAGGTGTGTATTTGCTGTCCATCCTTCGTTAATCAAATATTCGGCACAGGCTATAAAATCGGTGAAGGTGTTGTTCTTGTGGAGGAATTTGCCATTTTCGTACCATTTGCGCCCCATTTCTTCGCCGCCGCGAATATGCGCGATCGCAAATACTACGCCTCTGTCTAATAATGTTAGTCTAGTTGAAGAAAATGACGCGGGGTAAGAAGCACCGTAAGAACCATAGCCTGTGAGTAATAAGGGATTTTTGCCATCTTTTTTTATTCCCTGTTTGTAAACAATTGATATGGGAACTTGTGTACCATCTTCGGCTGTAGCCATCAACCATTCACTACGATATTGAGTTAAGTCATAGCCGCCAAGCACTTGGGTTTGTTTTTTCAATTCCCGTTCTTGGGTTTCCATATCGTAATCGAAAACAGATGGCGGTGTGATTAACGAAGTGTAATTAAAACGCAAGATAGTAGTATTAAATTCCGGATTACTACCTTCGGAAAAAGCGTAGGTAGGTTCAGGAAAGATAATATTACTTTCATCATCTGTTGATAGATTTTGAACTCTAGCAGTTTGCAATCCATCTTTGCGTTCATAAATTACCAAGTGATTAGCAAACAAACTAATCCCTGACAACAGCACATCTTCACGGTGAGGAATTACGGTTTGCCAGTTATCTTTTGCTATTGCAGTTAAGGGAGTTTTCACCAACTTAAAGTTAGTGGCTACTTCATTAGTAACGATGTAGAAGTAATCGCTGTGATGGTCTACATCGTATTCTATCCCTGGGTCGCGTGGGTAAATGATCTGAAAATCACTACGAGGATTATTGGCATCTAAATAGTGAACTTCTGTGGTGATGCTGCTCCGCAAAGTCATTAAAATATATGCTTGAGAGCGAGTATTATCAACGTATAAAGCGTAAGCCTCATCAGGTTCGTGATAAATTAACTCATCGGACTCTGTTGATGTGCCGAGAGTATGTCTAAACAATTGGCAAGGACGGTTAGCTGTATCAATTTTGGTATAAAAACCTGTTTGATTATCGTTAGCCCAACAGAAAGAAAAATAAGTATCAGCAATAGTTTCTGGATAGAACTGGCGTGTAATTAAATCCAGAAAGAAAAGTGTATATCTTTCAGAACCGCTAGTATCAAATGAATAGGCGAGAATTTGATGATTAGGACTAATATCAAATACTCCCAATTCAAAAAAATCATGCCCGGCTGCTAATTCATTTTCATCTAATAGCACTTCTTCAGGCGCATCTAAACTACCTTGTTTACGGCAATAAATGCGATAAGCTTTTCCGGCTTCAGTTCGCGAATAATAATAGTAATTATCTTTGCGGTATGGTACTGAGAGGTCAGTTTCTTGAATGCGCGAAAGCATTTCATCATAAAGCTGAGTTTGCAGCGTCTCTGTATGCTGCATCATCGCTGTAGTGTAGGCATTTTCTGCGTCTAGATATGCAACTACTTTGGGGTTATCAATGTCGCGCAACCAAAAGTAGTTGTCTAAACGGCGATCGCCATGTAACTCTAAAACCTGGGGCTGTTTGTCAGCAACAGGAGGCTGAATATTTTTCTGTAACACCCGATCTTTTGTCATCCTTCTGTAACCTTTTATCCCATGTCAACCAACTAGCCACCCAAAAATTTAGGATGAGCGAGGAATTCCAGCCTGACGTTGTAATTGTTTTCTCAAAGTACACAAGCCAATTGCTGGTATAACTCCGAGAATCATAGCTGTAAATCCTTGTTCAATCCAATACATTCCTGCTGCTGGAATCAAATTTTTCATCAAAGAAAGCAACCAAACTACCAGACTAATACAGAAGAAGGAAAAAGAGGGGAAAAAATTCCACCACCAAGTTTTGACTGTATAACGCCGCAAGACTAACCATTGCAACAACCCCAGCCAAATCCCTGAAAGAATATAGAGAAATGTTGACAAAAAACCTAAAGTCAAACTAGCTTCAGTAGTTAAGGTTTGAGCAGATGAATTAGCCAGAGTAGCAATATAGTTAATCCAAGCGGTTGATACACCATTAGCTAGTAGCCAACCGATACTGGTAGCCAGTATCCATAGCCAACCAGAGAGGTAACGGCGCATAACTAATGCTTGATCAGCAGCGAAAACTACCGCAAATACAATATTACCAAGCAATCTCACACAAAAACTCCATACTTGCGGCTGATTGGCAAAAGTAGGGAGCAGACTTTGCCAGAAAATTTTTTCTACGGCAATGCTGACAATACCACCCACCACCCAACCCACAATAGTCATCAAGGTAAACTGCACAAAGAAGATCCGGCGTTGAGAACGGGGGATTAATAACCTGGCTGGGCGAGAATTACTATGAGCATCTGCAAAATGAGAGTAGTTATTAGAGTTGGTTTGCATATTAATTTAAGTTAAGAAATTTAAGCAAAGCAGTACCAATAAAACAACTTTTACCGCCAAGTTATGAAATGGGCATAGGGCATAGAGCATGGGGCATAGGTGTAAAATATTCACTTGTCCCCTGTCCCCTCTCTCCTGTCCCCTGTCTCCTCTATTTGATCAAGCGTAATCCCAGAATGATAAGCTAAACAGTGACATAAAAAAGTGACTTAGGATGAAGTGTTAAATGGGTGTTTCGTCAACGACTCCTCATCTTTTACGGGCTGCTCGTGGTGAAATTGTGGATCGTCCCCCTGTATGGATGATGCGACAAGCCGGACGATATATGAAAGCATATCGGGATTTAAGGGAAAAGTATCCTTCATTTCGCGATCGCTCCGAAATTCCAGAAGTAGCGATTGAAGTCTCCTTACAACCTTGGAGAGCTTTCCAACCAGACGGAGTAATTTTATTTTCCGATATCGTCACCCCCTTACCAGGTTTGGGGATTGAAATGGACATTGCGGAAGGTAAAGGCCCCATCATTCATGCGCCCATTCGCACTCAAGCACAAATTGACGCGCTGCGTCCTCTAGAACCAGAAGCGGCTCTACCGTTCATTAAAACCATATTGCAGGCTCTACGCCAAGAAGTAGGCAACAAATCAACGGTATTGGGCTTTGTGGGTGCGCCGTGGACATTAGCCGCCTATGCGGTGGAAGGTAAAGGTTCTAAAACCTATTCCATCATCAAAAATATGGCTTTCACACAGCCAGAGGTGCTGCATCAACTCCTAGCTAAATTAGCAGATGCGATCGCAGTTTATACCCGTTATCAAATCGATTCCGGCGCGCAAGTCGTGCAAATGTTCGATTCTTGGGCGGGATACCTCAGCCCCCAAGACTATGACACCTTTGCTCTCCCCTACCAGAAGCGGGTATTCCAGCAAGTCAAAGCAACTCACCCAGATACACCATTAATTTTGTTAGTCAGTGGTAGCGCAGGCGTACTAGAACGCATGGCGCAATCTGGTGCTGATATCGTCACCGTAGACTGGACAGTAGACATGGCCGATGCTAGAGCCAGATTAGGTAAACACATCAAAGTGCAAGGTAATCTTGACCCTGGCGTATTATACGGCTCAAAAGAGTTTATCCGCGATCGCATTATCGATACCGTTCGCAAAGCTGGTAACTGGGGACACATTCTCAACCTCGGACACGGTGTACACCCAGACACCCCAGAAGAAAACGTTGCCTTTTTCTTTGAAACAGCGAAACAACTTCATGCGGTTGTGTAGTCAAAACTTCTCTTTCTCTGTGTCTTCCCTGCGGGACGCTCCGCGAATGTGTCTCTGTGGTTTAATATTTTTCACCACAGAGACACAGAGACACAGAGTGTTTTATTTCTAGCTTTCTCTTATGACCAAGAAACGAATTTTAGTAACTGGTGCTAGTGGCTGTATAGGTCACTATATTAGTGAAGCCCTAATTCAAGAAACAGATGATGAATTATATTTACTAGTCAGAAATCCCCATAAATTGCAAGTTGACACCACGGTTCGTCCTGGTATTCATGTGTTGCAGGGTGATATGCAAAATATCAGCGAATTAGCTGACTTATTGCCAACAATTGATGTTGCAGTTCTCACTGCTACGGCTTGGGGTGGTGAACAAACTTTTGATATTAATGTCTCTAAAACTTTAGAGTTACTCAGTTTATTAGATTCTGACCGTTGCCAACAAGTTATTTATTTTTCTACAGCTAGTGTTTTAGATAGCCACAATCAACCACTTAAAGAAGCAGGGGAAATTGGCACAGATTATATTCGTTCTAAATATGAATGTTTACAGAAGATATCAGAGTTAGCAATAGCACCTAAAATTACTACAGTTTTCCCGACTTTAGTTTTAGGTGGTGATGCTAAAAAACCCTATTCTCACCTCACAACAGGAATCCCCGAAGTTACCAAATATATTAATTTAATTCGCTTCTTAAAAGCTGACGGTAGTTTTCACTTTATCCACGGTCAAGATATTGCTAGCGTTGTTAAATATTTAATTGTTCATCCTCCCCAAAGCGATGCACCGCGCAGGCTAGTTTTAGGTCAGCATAAGTTAACAGCAGACGAAGCAATTGAAGAACTTTGCTCTTATTTCGGCAAAAATATTTACTTCCGCATTCCCCTATCTTTATCCTTAGCTAATTTTATTATCGTTGTCTTTGGGATTCAGATGGCAGCTTGGGATAGATTCTGCATGAACTATCGCCATTTTACTTATGACACTGTGATTAATCCTAGTAGTTTTGAACTACCGAATTACTGTGCAACCATGAGTGATGTGTTAAAAATTAGCGGTGTTGGTAGGGCATAGGGATAATTTAATCACGCAGAGGCGCAGTCCTTTGGGCGGCTGTACCGACGTGAAGGAACTGCGAACCCGGAGGAAGGCACAGAGAATAAGAGTTTGAGAGAGATTTTTGCTTTCTCTTTCAGTTTCTGCGTGATCTTTTAACACTATATTTGCTTGTTAGTTAAGATATGTCAGAAAGAATAACCTCCCAGTATTTCCAGGTTTTTACTGACAAAACTATGTTCAATAAACCAAGGTTCAAGTCTTGTTACTCCGTTGAGACCATAGAACCAGACCAAGTATTTATTTTATCTGAGAGAGAGGCGATTTGCTTGAGCGACGATCGCCTATCATTTCTCCTAGCTTCTCTCATCAAAGAAGATAAGTACAGCGTTGACGAAATCATTGACATCATTCAACTAGAACTACTACCCACAGAAAATTCAGATTTTTTTCAGAATGTTCTCAACGTCAGTATCAAAGCCCAATACGCCCTATTCCACATGGAACAACAGGGTTATCTAGAAGATGAATCCGAGCGATGGGCTTCGCCCCGCCAAAGGCGATCGCACCTAGCTATTTTCTGTCATCATCTCAATATTCCCCCCATAGTAGCTGCTCAACGGTTGCAATCAACAACAGTCGCTGTTAAAGCTTTTGGTTCTCTTCCCATCGATGACTTAATCACTATCCTCAAATCCTTAGATATTCAAGTCGCAGATACCGGAGATATCACCGTAGTTTTAACTGATGACTACCTCCACCCACAACTAGCAGCATTTAATCAACAAGCCTTAAAGTCAAAATCTCCTTGGATGCTAGCCAACCCTCTGGGAACGATGGTTTGGATAGGGCCGATATTTCATCCCCAAAAAACTGCGTGTTGGGATTGTCTAGCTAATCGCCTACACAATAATAGACCAGTTACCAGTTTCATTCACCGACATAAACAGATTTCCTTATCCCCGCCTCTGGGATTTCTCACTGCTACAGTGCAAACAGCATTGGGAATGGTAGCTACGGAGGTTTTTAAATGGATTATCCAAGGCGAAAATCAACAATTAGCCGGAACTCTCATCACCTATGACACCTTGACTCTCCAAACCCAAGAACATATCGTAGTGCAGCGTCCGCAATGTCATAGTTGCGGTAAACAAAATCACCAGGCATCCCCGATTGTTTTAGAACACCGTCAAAAAACTTTTACCGCAGACGGCGGACATCGTTCTTGTTCACCACAAGAAACTTTAAAGAAATACGCACATCATATTAGTCCCATTACGGGTATTGTGCGGGAATTGAGCAAAATACCGGGTAATGGCTTAACCCATACATACATTGCCAAGCATCATTTTCAAAGTCTTTTTGATGATTTAGCCAGTTTACGCCAAAATATCGGCGGGAGAAGTGCCGGTAAAGGTAGGACTGATACTCAAGCCAAGGCTAGCGGTTTTTGCGAAGCGATTGAAAGGTATTCTGGTGTATTTCAGGGAGATGAAATCAGACACAAAAGCAGTTACGAACAACTAGGGGAAAAAGCAATTCATCCCAATGCTTGTATGAATTTTAGCCAAACACAATACCAGCACCGGGAACAATGGAATGCTGAGTGTCAAGGATGGTTTCAAAAAGTCCCTGCACTTTTTAATACAACCAGAGAAATTGACTGGACACCAGTTTGGTCTTTAACCCATCAGGAATTTAAATATTTACCAACGGCTTACTGTTATTATGGCTATCCCCAGTTAGAGCAACGGGAATGTTGGGCAGACTCTAACGGCTGTGCCGCAGGTAATACCCTCGAAGAAGCCATTCTCCAAGGATTTATGGAACTGGTAGAACGAGATTGTGTGGCGTTGTGGTGGTACAATCGGCTACCAAAACATCAAGTGGATTTAGATAGTTTCCATGAGCCTTATTTTCAAAGTTTGAACAAATATTATCAAGCTATTGACAGACAGTTGTGGGTGATAGATATTACTAGTGATCTCAATATTCCTGCTTTTGCGGCCATTAGTTGCAGAACGGATCGAGACGTAGAGGATATTATTTTAGGTTATGGTGTTCATTTTGACCCCAAGCTAGCCATTAGTCGAGCTTTAACTGAGGTTAACCAAATTCTGCCTAATGTGTTATTCGCTAACACCGATGGTAGTACCCAGTATCCTCCATCTAGCGATCGCCTAGCCATTGAATGGTGGAAGTCTGCGACCGTCTCAAATCAACCTTATCTACTTCCCGTCCCTCAAAGTGTTCCCAAAGTCTGTGCCGATTACCCCCAACTAGCAAGTGATGATCTTCTAGAAGATGTCAGGCTGTGTCAAAAAATTGTTGAGCAAAATGGTCTAGAAATGCTCGTTCTAGATCAAACTCGCCCCGATATTGGCCTGAAAGTTGCCAAAGTGATTGTACCGGGAATGCGCCATATGTGGAAACGGTTAGATTCCGGACGGCTTTATGATGTTCCCGTCAAAATGGGTTGGTTACAAAAGCCTCTCACAGAAGAACAATTCAACCCCTATCCCATGTGGATGTAATTGACATCACTTTGTGATTGTTAAAAAACAATTCCCTAAATAGCAGATGACTAGACAGCAGATTACAAGACTTTCAACCCTGTTTCCTGTTCCCTATCCCCTGTTCCCTTCTTTATGCTGAATGGATACAAAATTATTGATGCTGATTCCCATGTGATTGAACCGCCGCAGATGTGGGGAAAGTACCTTGCACCTGAATTTAAGCACTTTGCACCTTCAGCAGACATGAAAATTCAAGGGGAAGACATTGTAAATAAGATATCACCACAAGTGAGAGAAGAAGGCGATCGCCAGATGATGCAAACTCATCCCGAAGCTTATTTTCGTCGTTACGATGCCCAATCTCATCTCCAAGCAATGGTACAAATGGGGATTGATTTAGCCTTTATTTATCCCACTTATGGACTGTGGCTATTTGCTATTGATAGTATGCCCCCAGAAGTTGTAGGAGCTTTTACCCAAGCCTACAACACTTGGTTATATGAAGAATTTTGTAGTTATGCTCCAGATAAATTAAAAGGAGTCGGAGCAATTAATCTTCATGCACCAGAGCAAATGGTGTCAGAACTACACCGCATAGCCGAGTTTGGCTGGAAAGCTGTTTGTTTACGCCCCAACCCCATTAAAGGGAGAATCCTTAGTGATCCTAGCTATGAGCCATTTTGGACAGCCTGCGAGGAATTAGATATAACAGTGGGAATCCATGAGGGAACTCATAGTCAGTTACCAACTACAGGTGCAGATAGATTTCATACTCGTTTTGCCATGCACGCTTGTTCCCATCCGATGGAACAAATGATGGCCTTGTTAGCCTTGATTGAAGGCGGAGTTTTAGAACGTCACCCACAGTTAATAGTTGGCTTTCTAGAGTCTGGTTGTGGTTGGCTTCCTTATTGGCTCTGGCGACTAGATGAAGAGTATAAAAATTTATATTTTGAGGTAAAAAATCACATCAAAATCCAGCCATCAGAATACTTCCGCCGTCAATGTTTTGTAGCAATTGAAGCTTCTGAACCTTGCTTATCAGAAATTATCGAGTACATTGGTGCTAACAACTTCATCTTCGGCTCTGATTACCCTCATATGGATCATCAGACAGACGTTGTAAACAGGGTTTTAGAACTTGAAACCCTGTTATCTCCAGCAACAATTCAAAAAATTGTTTGGGATAATCCCCGCAGTTTTTATAATTTGGCTTGAAAAGTTCTCAAATTTACTAACATTCAACAGGGTAAAAACCACAATGACAAGTTCACAAAATCTGTCAGCATCTATCAAATCTTCAGCAGCAAAACAGTGGTATAACAGCGATCATACTTATTATCAAATTTTGCTAGTTTCTCCTGAAGAAAACATTCAAGGAAAATACCTAAAAACAAAAATTGTAGTTAAATCAAGGCGAGATTTTTATGAATATCAATTAGATGAACAAACTCAAAAAAAACTAAAAAATTATTATCCAGATAAAACAGATACTATCGGCTCAAGTTTGCCTTCTCCTGGAGCAGTTTTTCCAGCAGATTATATAAACTTGCTCTTGCCAGAACAAAATATAACAAATATTAGCAGCGCGCTGAATAATATTTATGAAACCACTCAAACTCTACTACAAACTCGCAAAATTTCCCAACTAATTGCTAAAACTTGGTATGCCTATTTAACAGCCAAGGATGAAGTTAAACCGTGGGCTAATTTCATCCTTGGTAATTGGGATGATGTTAATACTGACAATAATATAGATATATTAGATGATTTAATATCCAGAGAAATTTTCTTTTTTGATCAGGAATTTTCTCCTGATTATCTAGAACCAGATAACCTCAATATTTATTATCCACTCAATCAGAAGCATTCCCAGAATGGGAAACCTGATGAAGACAGGTTTTTGATTCTGCCTAGCAGTGAGGGTTGGCAGGGAATTGCTTTAAGTTTATTAATGGCAGGACAGGCATATTATCAAATCAAACAAGATGGAGAAATAAAATACCACCAAATTTCTCAACCTATTTTGAGTACAGGTGATATCGTTTTCAGATATGGACTAGAAGTTGATTGGAATAACTTTAAAGGTAATATACAAGAGATGCAGCTAGAGCCAGGAAAGTATTCTATCGCTAGTAAAGCTACTGTTCCCTATCCTCCAATACCTTCGGAAAGAAACCTATCTCACAGCCAGATTGAAGAATGGGCTAAAGCTCAAGATGAGGGCGGAGATTTGCCATTTTATATTAAGGATGAAAAAGGCAACTATTCATTAGACGTGCAATATTTTACACCCCCTTATCCTTATTTGCCTTTAAGTACCTGTTAGCAACATTTTGGTTCTTTGACTTCCTTATGGTGATCAAATTGTCTATTTTTTAAAAAACTATAAGGAAACGGAAATAATTCAAGGTTTGTAGTAAGAACTTGAGTTCTCTCTGCGTTCTCTTCTCTTTGAGAGGCTGCGCCAACGAGAGGCTACGCCAACGCATAGCGTGTCGTAGACAGACGCTCCGCGAACAAAAAAGAATTAAAGTCCTTACTATGAACTCAAACAAAGTATATACACATCACAGCAAAAATATTTAGAATTAACCAGGATATTTGTATCTGTTAAATTAATTTATAAATACTTAATTATATTCATTATGATCAGCATAATAGACTACCATCAGACTGAAAAAATCTATGAAAGTGTTAATTCGTTAGTTTATCGAGGGATTCTCCAGCCGGATAATCGACCGATTATTCTGAAAATTCTCAAAGAAAATTACCCCACACCCTCAGAATTAACCCGATATAAACAAGAATATGAAATTACCCGTTCTTTAACAACAGATAATATTGTTAAAGCCTACGACTTACAGAGACATAAAAATACTTTAGTAATTCTTTTAGAGGATTTTGGTGGTCAATCTTTAAACCTATTATTATCTCAACATCAATTTACATTAGCAGAATTTTTAAATATTTCTATCAAAATCACAGAAAGTTTAGCCGCTATTCATACTGCTAATATAATCCATAAAGATATTAACCCTGCCAACATTGTCTATAATCGAAAAACTGAACAGCTTAAAATTATAGATTTTGGAATTTCTACCCATTTATCTCAAGAAAATCAGACAATTTGCAATATCAATCAATTAGAAGGAACTTTAGCTTATATTGCCCCGGAGCAAACTGGTAGAATGAACCGAGGCATAGATTACCGCAGTGATTTCTATTCTCTGGGTGTCACCTTCTATGAACTGTTGACTCATCAACTGCCTTTTGCAACTAATGACCCGATAGAATTAGTTCATTGTCACATTGCACAACATCCCAAAACTCCTCATGAACTCATCTCCTCTATTTCATTGACAGTATCTAATATTGTCATGAAACTACTAGCTAAAACTCCAGAGGAACGATACCAAAGTGTTTGGGGAATTAAAGCAGATTTAGAAACCTGTCTTCAGCAATTAAATAATTTAGGGAAAATTGCTCAATTCCCTTTAGGAAGTCAGGATATTTCCGATAAGTTTCATATTCCTCAAAAATTATATGGACGAGAACAGGAAATCACCCAACTATTAACAACATTTGAGCGAGTCAGCCAAGGTACTACGGAGACAATACTGATTTCTGGTTATTCAGGTATTGGTAAATCTGCTTTGGTGAATGAAATTCACAAACCTATTACACGCCAACGCGGTTATTTCATTCGTGGTAAATTTGACCAGTTGCAAAGAGATATTCCCTACGCAGCAATTACACAGGCTTTTCAAGACTTAATTAGTCAACTATTAAGTGAGCCTGAAATAATTCTCCAAACTTGGAAAAAGAAACTTTTAGAAACTTTGGGAGATAACGGTCAAATTATTATTGATGTAATTCCTGATCTAGAAATGATTATCGGTAAACAGCCGTCTATTGAGCAACTAGGAGCAACTGAAAACCAAAATCGATTCAATTTATTTTTTGAAAGGTTTATCGGCATTTTCAGCCAAAAACAACACCCTTTAGTAATTTTTTTGGATGATTTACAGTGGGCAGATTTACCATCTTTGAATTTAATTGAGCGATTAATGACTAATGCTGACAGCCAATATTTATTGATGATAGGAGCATACAGAGATAATGAAGTTAGTCTTACTCACCCTTTAATACACACCTTAGAGCAAATTAAAAAGGCCAAAGCTACAGTCAATCAAATTATGCTTCAGCCTTTGAAAATAAACCATGTTAACCAATTAATTACAGAGACTCTTGATTGCTCAATAGAATATGCAAAACCTCTAACAGAGTTAGTAACTAAGAAAACTGGTGGTAATTCCTTTTTTATAACTCAACTACTGCAAACTTTATACAAAGAAAAGCTATTAGTTTTTAATGTTGCTCAATTGACAATTGCTCAGGGAGAAAGTAAAGGTTCTTTTTGGCAGTGGGATATTGAGCAAATTCAAAGAGTAGGAATAACTGATAATGTAGTTGAATTAATGGTCAGAAAGATTGAGAACTTAGATGAGACTACACAAAATATTTTAAAATTGGCTGCCTGTATAGGAAACCAATTTAATCTAGAAATTCTTTCTATTGTCAATAGAAAATCCCAGACATTTACCTCTCAAGAACTACACCCAGCACTCAAGGAAGGACTGATTATTCCCTTAAATAAGGAGTATAAAGTACCACTGTTATGGAGTCAGGAAGAGATGTCAAGTGAGCCGCATGGAATTTCCTCTAATCTCATTTCCAAATACCCAGAATCTATCTTGTATAAGTTTTTACATGATAGAGTTCAGCAAGCTGCTTATAGCTTAATTTTAGAAGATGAAAAAAAAGCTGTTCATCTGCAAATCGGTCGTTTATTGTTGATAAAAAACCAAAAACATATATTAGAAGAAAATATTTTTAATATTGTTAATCAACTCAATGAAGGAGCAGAATTAATAGAGCAGCAACGAGAGAAAGATGAGTTAGCCCAGTTAAATCTGCAAGCTGGTAAAAAATCTAAGGCATCTACAGCTTATGAACCTTCTCTTAAATATTTAGAAACTGGATTAAGACTCTTAGCTGCCAATAGCTGGGATGATCAGTATAAATTGACATGGGAATTACATATAGAAACTTTAGAACTGCTTTACTTAAACACTAAATTTGAGCAATTTGAAGAACTATCTGAAATCCTCCTAAAACAAGCTAAAAAACTTTTAGATAAAGCCAGGGTAAATCAGCTAAAAATAGTATATTATTTTACAATACTTAAACCACATCAAGCTATAGATACTGCGCTAAAAGCTTTACTAGAATTTGGCGTAAATATATCTTCTGAACCTGTAAATATAATCAAAAATATTGAACAGCAACAAGCCTTGATTGAATCATTTTTACAAAAAAATAAGATTGAGGATATTGAGGATTTAGCTAATTTACCTGTAATGAAAGAACAGGAAAAAATAGCAATTATATCAATACTACAGCAAGTTAGTTCCGCTACACTTACGATCAACTTTCCTCTGGCTGTGGAAGTAATATTAACCCAGATGAATCTCTGTATAAATTATGGCAATCCACCACACGCAGGTTATATATATAGCACTTATGGAATGCTGCTGTGTAGCTTAAAGGGAGAAATTAACTATGGAAATAAGTTTGGTAAGCTGGCTCTAAAGCTATTAGAAAAATTTAAGAACCCCAAATTAGAAGCTCATGTTGTGCAGATATACTATGGAACTATCTGGCACTGGAAAGAGGTTCTCAGAAATATAGATGTACACAACAAATTAATACATGGATTTAAAACAGGTATAGATACAGGTGAAAATGAGTGTGCTTCCTATGCAGCTATAGATTATTGCTTTATAAAGTTTATCTGTGGATACAGTTTGGAAGAGGTTGATAGAGATTACCAAAAATATTCTGCTTTTATCAAAAAAACAAAAATCGTTTTTTGTCTATATTGCATAGAAATACTTCATAAAATAGCAATTAATTTTTTAAATTTTAATAATGAAAATGGTTTAATTATTGGTAAATCTAGAGAAGAAGAGGAAGAAACTCTAAGGAGTTGGATTCAAAATCATTCAAATGACTGGTTAATCTTTTTTATATATTTTGCCAAGACGGTTTACTTTTATTTTTTTAAAAATTATATTCAGGCTTATAATAACGGAATTGATGCTGATCAATATGTGCTAAGTTCTAGTGCTTTTTTAACAGCACCCCAGCATAATTTCTATTTTTCTCTTTCTTTACTTGCTCATTATCATGCTTGTGAAATAAAGCAGCAAAAACAATTAGTTGAGCAGGTAGAAAAAAATCAGGAGAATATGAAAACTTGGGCTAAATACTGTCCAGAAAATTTTCAACATAAATATGATTTAGTCGCTGCTGAAAAAGCACGAGTTTCAGGAGAAAATTGGCAAGCTGAAGAATTTTATGAACTTGCTATTCGGGGTGCGAAAAAATATGAATTTATTCATGAAGAGGCACTAGCTTATGAACGAGCAGCAGAATTTTACTTGAATATTGGTAGGGAAGAAATTGGTCAGTTATATCTGAGAAATGCACACCATTGTTACACTTGCTGGGGAGCTAAAGCTAAAGTCAAGCAATTAGAAGATGAATATCCGCAATATTTTATCGGAACTACAAACCAAGGAACAGTTAAAAGCTTCAGTCCAAATATCTCTACGAATGGGAATGATGGAGAATTCCTTGATTTAACAACGGTTATTAAAGCATCTCAAGCCCTAGCTGAAGAAATTATTCTAGATAAGTTGCTGGCAAAGTTAATGAAAATTATGATTGAGAATGCAGGCGCGCAAAAAGGCTTTCTGCTGCTACATTCTCAGAATCAGTGGGTGATTGAAGCGATCGCCACAACAACCGACATTCAAATACAATCTATACCAGTAAATTCACTAGATAACTCCACCCAAACACCCTTAGTTTCATCTGCTATCATTAACTACGTCGCCCGCACCCAGGAAAATGTGGTGCTTGATAATGCTACCCAAGACGGACAATTTACCCGCGATCGCTACATTATCGCTACCCAACCTAAATCAATTCTCTGCACTCCCTTACTCAATCAAGGGAAATTAAGCGGCATTGTCTATTTAGAAAATAATCTCACCACAGGAGCATTTACATCAGAGCGTGTCCAAGTCTTAAATATCCTTTCTAGCCAAGCTGCTATTTCAATTGAAAATTCTCGCCTCTACGCGACCCTAGAACAAAAAGTAGAAGAACGTACCCAAGAACTATCACAAACTCTAGAAATTCTCAAAGCCACTCAAGCCAAATTAGAATTTGAAAATGCTCTACTCAAAAGTGCCGAACAAGCCTTAACCTATGATTATCAGGTAGGCGGGAGTTTGCCAATTGATGCGCCTACCTATGTAGTGCGACAGGCAGACCGTTATCTCTACAAAGCATTGAAAAGTGGCGAGTTTTGTCATATCTTAAATACCCGACAAATGGGTAAATCAAGCCTGATGGTGCGGATGATGCACCACTTACAGCAACAGGGTTTTTGCTGTGTTGCCATCGACATGACCAGAATTGGTAACGAAAACATCACTCCAGAGCAGTGGTATAAGGGATTAGCTGTGGAACTGTGGCAAAGTTTTGACCTACTAGACAAGGTGAACTTAAAAGCTTGGTGGCAAGAAAGGCTGGATATTTCTGCTGTACACCGATTGAGTAGATTTATTGAAGAGGTTTTGTTAGGCGAAGTTAGATTAGCTGATAATACTCTTCCGCCTAAGATTGTCATCTTTTTCGATGAAATTGATAGTGTTTTAGGGTTAGATTTTTCAGTTAATGATTTCTTCGCCCTAATTCGCTCCTGCTACAATCAGCGCAATATTAATCCAGAGTATCAGCGATTGTGTTTTGCTTTATTTGGAGTTGCTACTCCTAGTGATTTAATCACTGATTACCGCAAAACGCCTTTTAATATTGGTCAAGCAATTCAACTGCACGGCTTCCAAATGCACGAAGCTCAACCCCTCCTGCAAGGATTGGCAGATAAAGTGAGCAACCCGCAAGCAGTGCTGCAAGAAGTCTTATTCTGGACTAATGGCCAACCGTTTTTAACTCAAAAGATTTGCCAGATGATCCGTAATTTATCACCTACTGTCCCTGAAAAAAGGGAAAAAGCATGGATTGAGAATTTTATCCGTACCAATATTATTGACAATTGGGAAGGACAAGACGAACCAGAGCATTTTCGGACAATCCGCGATCGCATCCTCAAAGGCGAACGGCAAGCTAGTACAATGCTAGAACTGTATCGACAAGTTTTAGAGTTAGGACAAGTGATGGCAGATGATAGCCAAGATGAAAGAGAATTGATATTATCAGGGCTATTGATTAAGCAAGCAGGTTATTTAAAAACCCACAACCGGATTTATGAATTAATTTTTAACAATACTTGGATTGCAGGTAATAGATAATGAATTGATAGATAGAATTTCCATTTTAATCGTCATGCTTTTTAACTTAGATGAGGCAATTAAAGTCGCTAACCAAGCAGTCATGACAAAATTTTTAAGAAAGTTAAGTGATATTGAAATAATTGTCCTTAAAGGAGCTTGGGAAAGAGAAGAATACGATCACATTGCAGCTAAAAACCAGTACGCAACGAGTTATATTAGTCAAGATGTTGCACCAAAACTGTGGAAATTACTGACAGATTCTCTAGGAGAAAAAGTCAAAAAAAGTAATTTTAAGGAAGCATTGAAACGGAATTGGGAAAAGCGAACTACATCGGAATATTACTTATCTAGCAAAGAATCAATGATTGCTAACGGCAAACAGCGCAACACCAAGTTTGCGGAAACCGCCTCTGCTCTAAATGTAACCCAAAATGAACAAAGCTTGGCAGATTCACAATTTTATGTAGATCGCTATTCCCTGGAATCGCTATGCTATGAAAGCCTATTACAACCTGGATCTCTCATCCGGATTAAAGCACCTAAGCTCATGGGTAAAACATCCCTAATGGAACGGGTGTTGGCTAAACTAGCAAAGCAGGATTATCGCACAGTCAGTTTAAGCTTGGAGATGGCAGATAAAAAAATTCACTGCACCAACCTGAATAAATTTTTGCGTTGGTTTTGTCTCAATCTCAGCCGAGAACTGCACTTACCCAATCAGATAGATGAGTATTGGGATGAAGAGGGTATAGGTGCTAAAGTCAGCTGCACAACCTATTTAGAGGAATATCTCTTAGCTGATGCTGACACTCCCCTAATTCTCTGCCTAGATGATCTAGACGTGCTTTTCCCTTATCCTGAAGTTTACGAAGACTTTTTTGGATTATTACGTTCTTGGTATGAAAAAGCCAGAAGCCGCCAAAACTGGAAAAAACTGCGATTAGTTATCGCCCACGCCACTGATGTTTATATCCGCCTGAATATTAATCAGTCGCCTTTTAATGTAGGATTACCCATTGAGTTACCCGAATTAACTAGAGAGGAAGTTCAGGTATTTGCCCGACAATATGGATTAGCAGGAGATTCATATTTAATAGACTCCTTAATGCAATTGGTAGGCGGTCATCCTTACCTGTTACAAATGGCATTTTCTCACCTCAAAAGTTATCCTGATGTGACCCTTGAGCAATTGTTAGTAGAAGCCATAACAGATGCAGGAATTTATCGCCATCATTTAAGAGACTATTGGTTGAGTTTGCAACAAGAACCAAAACTGATGGCAGCATTCCAAATTGTAATTACTTCTACAAAACCTGTGCGATTGGAAACAACATCAACTTATCAATTGCAAAGTATGGGATTAGTAAAGCTTGCGGGTAATGAAGTAGAACCACGCTGTCATTTGTATCGTAATTATTTTAGTGATGTTATTAAGCTTCAGGTGAATATAAATGTTTGACACTCCCCTGCCTAACCAAGTTTGCCTACGGCACGCTGCGCGAACGCTTTCGCTCACTTGCTTGAAAAGGCAGGGGATTCTTGGTTCAACGAGTCCACTTGAATACTGATACAAACTGTCCTTCATACTACTGAGTTTTATAGTGGACTGAATATTAAAACATCGAATATTTCAATAGTGGGATGGGATGGAGGATTAGGGACAGTCTGGGACGAGGGAGAAGTTGTAACACTGTATGTGAGAGTGTAATAAGCGGCTTTTGCAAATCTTGCAGTTCCTAAATTTATATTAAAACTACCTACTTTCAGCTCACCAATCAAGTCATAAATATCTAAAAATGATGGGTTGTCTTCATCCCATAGCTTGACTGTAGCATTATGATTGAACTCATATGATTTGCCTAATAACCAGGTGTCTCCCTGCTTCATATTATTCCTGAGTTGAACACGCTGTTTCCCGTCAGTGAAGACTTCCAGAAGAGTTTTGTCACCGCCGAAATAGTATTCGGTTTTATCACATCTGAGGGTATGGAGAATAATTTTACGAACCATACAGATATAACTCCTTAAACGCGATAAATGACGTTTTGCCAACCGTCAAAATTAGGTTTGACAGACCAGTAGGATTATTTACCTTCTGGGATTTGCTACAGTTGGGGTCTAAATCCCCGACGGTATCCCTTCCCGGAGCAATCACCAAAATGGCTTTAATTTTGGATTTAAATATTGTTAGTTGTGGACTAAATAATATTTTTCTAGTATGCTTGAATTTTTCAATTAATATTTAAGTTAAAATCAGGACTTTGAAAACTCAGTTAAATTCAGTTAATTTTAGTTAAATTCAGCTACTTCATTGACGCGCGGGTATGCAATGGCACGAAATCATGTGAGAATTAACACTGAAGAAGGTCTTAAGCGTGTCACCAAATATCAATGTTTGCCAAATTCAACGCCACCTATCGATATCAGCCAGGTGGTAGTCTCCCGCCTGATGATCCTACTTATGTAGTACGACAGGCTGACACAGAGCTTTACGAAGGATTATTAGCTCTTGAGTATTGTTATGTCCTCAACGCTAGACAAATGGGGAAATCTAGCTTACGAGTCAGGACTATGGATAAGTTACGAACTCAAGGTATTATCTGTGCTGAAATCGAATTAAGTGGGATTGGTAGCCAGCAAATTACAGCCTCCCAATGGTATGGCGGGATTATTCAGGAATTGGTAAGCGGTTTTAAACTAAAAATACATCGGCGCAGTTGGTTGAAAGAACGGGATGATTTATCTCCTGTCCAGTGCTTAAATGAATTTATTGAAACGGTCTTGCTGAACCAGATTCAGGAGAAGATTATCATCTTTATTGATGAAATTGATAATGTGCTGGGTTTGAAGTTTCCCACCGACGAATTTTTTGCCTTGATTCGCCATTGCTATGAAAGCCGAGCGGTAAAACCAGCCTACAGACGGCTATCTTTTGCTTTGTTGGGAGTAGCTTCACCTTCGGATTTGATTCAAAATAAACATTATTCTACTCCCTTTAATATTGGTAGGGCGATTGAACTACAAGGATTCCAAATCAAAGATAGCGAACCTTTAGTAAAGGGATTAATTGGGAAAGTTAGTTACCCAGAAGTTGTCTTAAAAGAGGTTTTATATTGGACTAATGGACAGCCATTTCTCACGCAAAAACTGTGTTGGTTAATTGTCAATCACTGCAATAACAACACAGAATTTTCTCCCCCTCAAGAGGGTGAAATAGCACAGTGGGTTGAGCAAATTGTCCAGAGCCAAATTATCAATAATTGGGAGACTCAGGACGAACCAGAGCATTTAAGAACAATTCGCGATCGCCTACTTCGCAATACTCCCAAAACCATCCAATTATTGCAATTATATCAACAGATTCTACAACAGGGAAAAATCCGCTTTGAGAAATCACCTGAGTACCTAGAATTGTTCTTGTCGGGACTTGTCGCGCAACACCAAGGAAATTTAACAGTTAAGAACCCCATCTACGATAGAATTTTTAACTTGGTTTGGGTAAATCAAAAGCTAGCAATGCAAATTGCTAATTCGGTCAATTCTCCCTGTTACCCAAGTGGTGCAATTCCTCTAGACTCTCCATTTTACATAGAACGAGCTGCGCTGGAAACTCAAGTTTGCGAAGAAATTAGAAAACCTGGTGCTTTAGTCCGGACTAAAGCACCTAGAGAAATGGGTAAAACTTCTTTATTACTGAGAACCTTGGATTATGCCACTCGTCAAGGCTACCGCACTGTTAGCTTAAATCTAGAACAAATTGATGACATAATTTTGAATGATTTGAATCGATTTTTGCGTTGGCTGTGTGCGAATATCACTCGTCAATTAAAACTTGAACCTAAACTAGACGATTATTGGGATGAAGATATCGGTAGCAAAATTAGTTGTTCCCTCTATTTCCGTAATCATATATTAAAGCAAATTGATACTCCTCTCGTTTTATCTTTAGATGAAGTCCAATATCTCTTTGAGCATCCTTTGGTAGCAAAAGATGTTTTACCTCTATTTCGTTCGTGGTATGAGGAAGCTAAGAGAGAACCCATCTGGCAAAAGCTACGGCTGATTATTGTTCACTCTACGGAGATTTATGTACCTCTCCAGTTAAAGCAATCTCCATTTAATGTAGGTTTACCAATAGAGTTAAGCAGTTTTAGTCTAGAGCAGATTCAGCAGTTAGCTCAACGCTATGGACTCAACTGGACTGAGGGACAGGAAGCTACAGAACTAATGGCGATGGTAGAAGGACATCCAGCATTGGTACATATGGCTATATATCATCTTAGTCGCGGGGACATTACGTTTACTCAATTCCTCGAAACAGCAGCTACATCAACCGGAATTTATTCACATCACTTGCAGCGTCATCAAGTAATATTACAAGAACAACCTGAATTAGCAAAAGCATTAGATACAGTCATCAATGCTCAAGAACCGATATCTTTGGATGCTATCATGACTTATAAACTCAGTAGCATGGGACTGATCAAACAGTTAAGAGATAAAGTAATCCCCAGTTGTGAATTATATCGGCAATATTTCATATCCAGAAACAACGAACAATAGAGAAAATAGACAGAAATTTTTCATTTTTTCTAGACTGGCAAAGCTTGACGCACTTCTACGGGTTCACCAGTCAAGCTGAAAGCGCGAACTTCGGTGATTTTTACCTTTACTAATTGCCCTTTTAGTTGATTAATATCGCCAGTAAAGAAAGTCAGACGATTACCTCGGATGCGTCCCATTACCTGGGTTTTATCTTTGAGATTTTGGTCTTCTACCAATACTTCCTCAATGCGTCCCATGTAACGTTGCGATCGCTCGGCTGCTTTGACGTTGACTAAATGGTTTAATCTTTGTAGGCGATCGCTTTTCACTTCTTCACTCAGTTGATTGTCCCACAATGCGGCTGGTGTGCCTGGGCGGGGGGAATAGGCGGCGGTGTTCAACAGATCAAAACCGATATCTTCTACCAATTTCAAGGTATTTTCAAACTGTGCTTCTGTTTCCCCAGGGAAACCAACAATAGCATCGGCACTAATTGACGCATCTGGCATATATCGGCGAATCGTGTCAATAATGCGGCGGTATTTTTCGTGAGTGTAACCCCGCGCCATCACTTTTAATAGTTCGTTATCTCCAGACTGGAAAGGAATATGGAAGTGTTCGCAGACTTTAGGCAATTCTGCACAAGCTTTAATGAGTCTCTCGGTAAAATAACGGGGATGACTGGTAGCAAATCTGAGGCGTTCAACTCCCGGCACATCATGGACGTAATACAATAAATCTGTAAAGTTGTGCAGGTGTCGCCCTTCTAGTGTTGCTCCCGGTAAATCTCGTCCGTAAGCATCAATATTTTGACCAAGGAGGGTAATTTCTTTATATCCTTGCTGTCCCAATTCTGCCATTTCGGTGCGGATAGCTTCCGGTGTGCGGGACTGTTCCACACCGCGCACATTGGGTACTACACAATAAGTGCAGCGTTCATTGCAGCCGTAAATCACATTTACCCAAGCTGTCACAGTGCTATCCCGTCGCGCTTGGGTGATATCTTCCATAATGTGGACGGCTTCAGTCGCCACAACTTGATTACCTGCAAACACCGACTCTAGTAAATCTTGCAGACGGTTGGCGTGTTGAGGCCCCATGACTAAATCTAATTCCGGTACTCGCCGTAATAGTGCTTCGCCTTCTTGTTGAGCAACGCAACCAGCAACGACTAAAGTTAAGTCTGGCTGCTCATGTTTGCGCTTGGCTTGTCTACCAAGGTAAGAATAGACTTTCTGCTCGGCATTATCCCGAATGGTGCAAGTATTGTAGAGAATCACATTGGCATTGTTGGGATCTTCAACAAACTCAAAACCCATGTCTTCTAATATGCCAGCCATGCGTTCTGAGTCGGCTTTATTCATTTGGCAACCGAAGGTAGTAATGTGATAGCGGCGTTTATCAGTGGTCATGGGTAATTGCTGAGTGAGCGTGATGTTAAATATGCTTTATTTTCTTCTCTATTCTATTATGATTCAAAATTTAAAATGAATTTAGATAATTCACGTCTTTAGTTAGAGCTAATAACATAACTGCCGACAGTAGAAAAAAATATCAATGTATCTCAATATATGGTATTACGACAAAAAATTATAAAATGCCTAATACTTCTATTGATCAAGAACAACATCTCCAGTTCAAGTGGAGCATTCCGCTTCCTTCAGAACAGTACCTAAATTATCGAATCGTCATCTATTTTTTCAGTGACGGGCTATGGATACCAATTAAGTATTGTCAATTATCTAAAGCAATTGAAATTTATCGCAGGGCAGCATTTGAAACTGCTAAAGAACTTTTAGTGTTTCCTGTTGATTTAGACCCTAATATTTTTTGAGATAACCCAGATTCCGCACTACGTACTGCTACGCAAATGTCTACCCCATCTCTAATCTGATTAAAATCAAATTAGTTGGAGTAGTTCACGCTGGTTTCCAAGTGCCGTGGAAACTGTGGGGGATAACGCTGGGTAATTCAAGTTTGCAGACTGGTTCTTCGTCTAGGCGATCGCTATCATATACCCAAACTTCGCTACGGTGAGAATTGCCATCATATACCACTGTTAACACCCAATCTTGGGCGAGAATGGGTTCTGAAGGGTAGCAGTTTTCGCCTAGGTTTGCTTCAGTGAGAGTTTGGGTCTTGTGGTCGAAGCGGGCGATCGCGTTTAATATTTCTTGGCTCATATCTGTACCTGTCCGAGATATGGACATATAGGTGTAACGTGAAGCTTGTCCTACATTGGGTTTTGGTACAAGGGGAAATTCACAAGTGCGGTCTAATAATTTTTCAATGGCTATCACTCTACCTGTTTGGGGTTGCAGTTGTACTCGCGTTAATGTGGTTTCAGCCAGAGTATGAGTTTCACCTGCGGCTACCTCCCTGAGATATTGGTTAGTTTGAAAGTCTTGATAACGGGCAAAATCTATAATGACACTGCCACTAGCATCAACGTAACCGTTAGCAAAATGCCATTGATACCAAGGTTCTGTTTTACCACGACTGACTAAAGTTAATGTCTCTCGGTCAAATACCAAAATCTCCGTACCTGATTCGGGTTGCCATTTCATCGAGTCGCTGTAAGTCTTGAACCCGAAAAGCACAGGAAAAACATTTATCTGCACTGGTGGCGCAAAAAAGATGAGATATTGCCCAGCTAAGACAAAATCATGAATTACTGGAAACCCTTCTAATGTAAACTTGGCTTTTTGCAGAATCTTGCCAGTAAAGTCACTCTTATAAATATTCAGAATGGCATTGATGCTGGGAGTAACGCCAAAGTTAAAAATTTCCCCTGTGTGGGGGTCAACTTTGGGATGAGCTGAATAGGGTACACCTTGATCTAGACCGCCTAAATTATCTAAACCTTGAGTTTCTAAAGTTTCGAGGTTTAGGGCATGAGGGTTAT
The DNA here is from genome assembly GCF_963920945.1 of Anabaena sp. CCY 9402-a. Taxonomy (NCBI): domain Bacteria; kingdom Bacillati; phylum Cyanobacteriota; class Cyanophyceae; order Nostocales; family Nostocaceae; genus Anabaena; species Anabaena sp. CCY 9402-a. The sequence continues at coordinate 69,893 of NZ_CAWUDL010000011.1, read as the reverse complement.
TACCTTCCCACAATGCTAAGAGTCTATCAGGTAACGCTAACACTGAGGTATTAGCAGCATTTTTTACCGGCCTGCGCCATTGATTCCAAATCGCACCGGGTGCGGTCATGCCATAATTGCCGTACAAGAATTTCCCGGCTGCGGTTTCTGCTTGATAGCCAGTAGTCTGCACGTAGCGATAAACTGCACTAGCACCAGCATCAGTAAAATTGACTGCAAGAATTGCCCCATCACCATCAAACCAGTGTCCAACGCGGACACCACCTCGTTCTAGTCTGGCTGCACCATTGCGGTAGAGTGTCCCACGCAAGCTATCGGGGATGTTACCAGAGATAATTGGTAGTTGCGTCAGGGGAAATTCTTTGGCTGGTTCTGTGATTGCACCTGCCCAAGCTTTTTTAGTTGACTTTTTATCAATTGTCTGCATATATAATATTTCTTAATTATCATTTCTTCCCAAAAAGTTTGTAAAGATGTTGTCTAAGCGTCAACAGACAAAAGCTTTATAGGGATATGTACCCGAAAAATCTGAAAATCATTGTCAGTGGTGAGGATGCTGTAGCTTCGACGATGGGCAACTGCACAAATCAAAAAATCAGTATTTGAACCCTGGATGCCATTACTGCGGCAGGTATTGAAAAACTCTGCGGCGAGTTCGTAGTCTTCAGGTGTGAGTTCTAAATCGGGGAAAGCTCGGAGGTAATCCCGCAGACGGGTAAACTGTTCAAAACTGCGGATTCCAGAAAGAATTTCTTGGCGAATCCCGCCTAGCAAGGCAACCTGGTCGTCAGTGATTAAATTTTGCAATAGTGTGATGGCAGGGGAAGAATCAGGTGGCGTTCTTCGACGCAGAGCCAATGACCAAACAGAAGTATCAACAATAACACTCATGTTTGGTGACGTTGTTGCTTGTAGTCATAGCTTCCATCATAATCGATAGTGCCAAAGAGGTCTAATACTTTGAGCCGCTTACGACGTTGAATATATTCGCGAAGTGCTGTTTCCACCAGAGAATCAAGATTCTCCTGATCGTCAAGTGCTAATACCTCTTGCAGTAAGGCTTCGTTTATGTTGAGTGGTGTAGCCACAATCAATTTCGATCCAACAACTTATTAAATAGATGGTAGCGCACTCTCTCTTTTTTTCTGCTTTCAAAAGTTCGGAGCGATCGAATACTCAACTGAGAAACGCTATAAATTAGGATAATTTTTTTAATCGCATATAAGCCACACCCAGAATCATGCCTGCTAACTGCATCCAGTAGGCCAGAGTAGGTTGATTTACACCCGATGGGGGAATGTTTAAACTGCCTATACCATAGAATAACTGTTGAACAAACCACCAAAATAAATAAAAATAAGCGGGTAATTGCATTGGGATATAGACAAAAATCAGAGGTAAAACACTATCTATTTTGGCTTGAGGAAATCTGATGACATAAGCCCCTAAAATAGCTGCGATCGCTCCATTTGCCCCAATCAGTGGTACTGTTAAACTCGGCTCTACTAAAATCTGTACTAACTCTGTTAAAATGCCCGTAATTAAATAAAATGCTAAATAGCGACCATGCCCTAAGATATTTTCTAGAGACTTGCCAAAAACCCACAAAAACAGCATATTTCCCAAAATTTGGCTAAAACTACCGTGTAGAAAAATAGCAAATATTAGAGAAAATAAACTTCCTACCACCACAACCCAAGCCGCTGGATTGACAAATATAGCATTATTTAAAGCTGTAGTAATTTGCCCTGGGACTAAACCACAATTCTGAATAAAAGCACCTAATTCGCCACTAATTTCTAATTTAATTTCCCAGAAAAACATCAAAATATTAATACCAATCAACCAATAGTTGACAAACGGTTGTTTATAAGTGCGTAAGTTATCACTAATAGGAATCATTGGGATTAGTTATTAATCATTAGTTTTATTCTTGTCCCCAGTCCCCTCATCCCCCAAACCTATGGCAAGATTGGAATCAGATTGCAATGCACTCAATTAGGTACACTGGATGCTGGGAAATACACTTGTTGGACGATACCAGATTATTAACCACTTGGGAGGAGGGGGATTTGGTGAAACTTTTGTGGCTTCTGATACCCATTTACCTGGTTCACCTAAGTGTGTTGTCAAAAAGCTCCAACCTCAATCTAAAGATACAACTACTTTAGAGATTGCGCGGCGGTTATTTGATACGGAAGCTCAGGTATTATATAAATTAGGTACGCACGATCGCATTCCTCAACTTTTGGCTTACTTTGAGGAAGATGCGGAATTTTATCTGGTACAGGAACTTGTCCCCGGTTATAACCTCAGTCAAGAAATCACACCGGGAAAAACTTACTCCCAAGAGGAAGTCACAAAACTGTTACAGGAAATGCTCATCATCCTGGAATTTGTCCATCAGCAAAATGTGATTCACCGTGATGTTAATCCGCGTAATATCCTGCGGCGTGAAGATGGTAATTTAGTTTTGATTGACTTTGGAGCAGTTAAACAAATCACAACCCAGATAATTAATATCGCAGGTCAACCTAAATCTACTGTGGTGATTGGTACACCCGGTTATATACCAGGTGAACAAGCACAAGGAAACCCCAAATTTAGCAGTGATATTTATGCGGTGGGGATAATTGCTATTCAAGCACTGACGGGTTTATCGGCTAGCCAAATAGAACAAGATAGCGAAACTAATGAAATTATCTGGCGTAATCATGTGACAGTTTCGCCAGAATTTGCTGATTTTATCGACAAAATGGTTCGTTATGATTTCCGTCAACGTTATTCTACAGCTACCGCCGCCTTAGCTGCATTAACAGAATTAACTCAACCGTCATCGCCGCCTCAAGCTGTAACGCCAAATTTAGCACCCAAAAAAGTTAACTTTCTGCAAAATAAGCAAGGTATATTACTCAAGATTTTATTGGCAATCTTATTAATGGGTGTAACTGGTGTGGCGGCAATATTTATTATTAATAGTGTCAATACTAATAATGCTACAGAATTATCTAATAAAGGTAATACATTTTTTGATTTACAACGCTATGAAGATGCACTAGTAGCTTACCGCAAAGCTGTAAATATTAGACCAGATTTCCCTCAAGCTTGGCAGGGAAAAGCTAAAACTTTCACACAATTGCAGCAATATCAAGCAGCATTGACAGCGTATGATAAAGCCATTCAACTCCAGCCAAATTATCTAGAAGCTTGGACTGGTAGAGGTTTAGCTTTGCAAAAATTACAGAGATATCAAGAAGCGATCGCCTCTTTTGACAAAGCTTTAAAATTTAAGAATGACTCCCCAGAAATTTGGAATAATAAAGGCGAAGCTTTCAGTAACTTAAAACAGTATGACAATGCAATCAAGGCTTATAATCAAGCTCTAGTGCTAAAACCAGATGATTATATAGCTTTATATAATAAGGGTTTAATCTTACAAAATTTAAAGCAATACGAGGAAGCGATCGCAGCTTATAACAAAGCTGTGGAAATTCAACCAAATTATGTAGGCGCATGGTATAATTTAGGTAATTCCCTAGTCAATTTAAAACGCTATGAAGATGCTATTAAGGCTTATAATCAAGCAGTAAAATACAATACAAATTATTACGCGGCATGGTTATCAAAAGGGAATATTTTAATTATTTTGCGTCGTTATCCAGAAGCGATTGAGGCATTTAATCAAGTCCTGAAAGGTAATTCCAATAATTATCAAGCGTGGTATGGTAAGGGTTGGTCACTACACCAAAACCAAAGTTATGCAGAAGCCGTAGAAGCTTATAATCAAGCCGCCAAAATTCAGCCAAAGAATTATCAGGTTTGGTATAGTTTGGGCAATTCTCAATACAATTTACAACAATACGAAAACGCGATCGCTTCCTATAGTCAAGCAGTACGCCATAAACCAAATCACTACGAAAGTTGGTACAGCCGAGGTAATACGTTGTTTAATCTGCAACGTTACAAAGAGGCGATCGCGTCTTATGATCAAGCTATTAAACACAAGCCCAATGATCAGCCTGCAATCAATGCACGGAATGAAGCGCAAGTACAATTGGACGCAACAACGCCTCAGCCTATAACTTTACCCACTATGCCTAATGCTGAGTTTACTATACCTGCATCCGAAAATTGATCTGGAATTTTGAATGCAGAAAAGGTCATTAGGGGTATAAGGGTAGGGTGTTGATTTTGTACCTTTTCAGGGGTTAAAAATTTATGCACAATCCTTTCCTTTCCTGGCTGAGTAAAATTTGCAATGGGAAAAGTTATTTTTCGCATTCTTTAAGTAATGAGTAATGAGTAATAAGTAATGAGTAAATACCCATTACTTATAAAGTAAAATTGAATTACCACATTCTTTTTTACTCGTGATTAATCATAACGTAAATATCAGTATCCAAGAAAGAACAGAAAATTTTGCAATAAGAGTTATCAAAGCTTATTCCGAGTTAAATAAAAGACCTTTTGACGACGCTGGTAAAATCTTGTCTAAACAATTTTTAAGAAGCGGGACATCAATAGGTGCAAACTGTTCAGAAGCTAAATATGCACAATCAAATAAAGACTTTATCAATAAGTATTCTATAGCCTTAAAGGAAGCCAATGAAACCCTTTATTGGATAAAAATAATGATAAAATCGGAGTTGGTGTCAAAATCGAAATTTCAAAATCTGATAGAAGAGAATGAAAGAATTATTAAGATATTAACAACTTCAATCAACAAATTGAAAGAAAAATAAAAAATAATCCACTCATTACTCATTACTCATTACTCATTACTCATTTAATTTGGGTCAACTTTTGGGTAGTGGTAGTCTAAATGTAAAAGTTGCCCCCTGTCCTTCACCGGGACTTTCGGCTTCAACTGTACCACCGTGTAGTTCGACAAAATGGCGGACAATTGCTAGTCCAAGTCCCAATCCCCCCTCGGCTCTAGTAGTCTTAGAATCGGCTTGGCGAAAGTATTCAAAGACATGGGGTAGAAATTCAGGTGTAATGCCTTTACCTGTATCAATCACCTGAATTTGGGCTTCAACTCCCACCTGTTCTAACCGCACCTCTACTCGTCCGCTTGGGGGTGTGAATTTAACCGCATTCGAGAGTAAATTCCAGAGTACCTGCTGTAGGCGATCGCCATCACCCATCACTTGACCGATATGATCATCTAGTGATGTGTGTATGTGAATTGATTTAGCATCTGCGGCTAAACGCACTGTTTCTAGTGCGGCTGTAATTGTGGCGCGTAAATCGACTCGGCGAATATTGAGGTTGAGCTTACCCCGTAAAATTCGCGACACATCCAGCAAATCATCAATTAATTGCGTTTGTAATTTAGCGTTGCGTTCAATTGTTTCTAAAGCTTGGGTGACAATGGTTTCATTATATTTGCGGGTGCGGAGTAACTTAGCCCATCCCAAAATCGGATTGAGGGGAGTCCTGAGTTCATGGGAAAGGACAGTGAGGAATTCATCCTTGATGCGGTTGGCTGATTCAGCAGATGCACGGGCATTTTTTTCCGCTTCGTAAAGTTGAGCGCGGGCGATCGCTTGGGCGCATTGTTGTGCTAGCGTCAACATATATCTTTGGTCTTCGGCATTAAATATTTGCTCTGTCGCAAAGCTCAAAGCCAAAACCCCAATTGTATGCTGCTCAACTATCAGAGGAATACAAGCAAAGGCACAATTACCTGTGAGAGATGGCACATCAGCAATAATAGGGTATTGGCGAACGAAGGTGGCAATGTTTTCTAAAAAAATTGGCTCTCCAGTTCTAGCAGCTACCGCAATGGGAACATTAGCTGTGATGGGGAAACTAGACCAATTTTCTCTAACAGATGCAGGATAGCCTATGGCTTCTAATATCTTCAGGGATTTACCACCTTTCTCTAACAAGACAACAGAACCGCCTGAAGCACCCAAGGCGGCAATTCCTTGATTAACTACCACATCAGCCACTTGTTCGGGAATGAGGGCTTCTGAAAAGGCAGCCGTGATACTTTGTAACCTAGCTGTGCGACTTGCGGCTATTTCTGCTGCTTGTTTTGCCTGTTGAGTTTTTTGGTAGAGTCTGGCATTATCAATGGCTATAGCAGCACGGCGGGCAATATCTGTGGCTAATTCTAAGTCTGGTGGTTGATAATATCGAATTGATTCGCCAATCACAAAAGAAATTACACCAAATAATTCCCCGTGTGAGTAGAAGGGAATCACCATCAAAGAACGCATTCTTAAACTTTGCAGCAGTTGCAAGTGTGTTTCATCTCTAGCCATCTCCACTAACAGAGAATCCGGAAATTCAGGATAAAAAACAGATTCTCCTTGTAGCAATATTTCGCGGAATGGATGTTTGCCCTCGCTACTAGCTGGATAGCGGCGTTGAATTTCCTCAAGGATTTGCAGCTTTTGGGGATTGTTAGCGGCGATCGCTACCCGTTTAATTGACCAGTCTGCTTGTAAAATATCTACAGTACACCAGTCAGCTAGGATAGGCACTGCTAAGTTAGCTACGTTATTCAGTGTCACTTCATAATCTAAGGAGGCTGCTATTGTAGTGCTAGCTGCTACTAAAAAATTTTGTGTCGCTTGTGCTTTTTTGCGTTCATGAAGTGCCGCTTGCTTTTGGCTAATATCTTCGACAATCCCTAAAGCATATTGTATTTCTCCCTCATCATTCCCCACTGCCGATGAAGTCAGATTTACCCAAACAATAGAACCATCTTTACGGACGTATCGCTTTTCTAGAGAATAATTACTAATTTCCTGCGCCAACACTCGTTGAGCTTCATTCCAATCACTTTCCAAGTCATCAGGATGGGTAATGTCCTCAAAGTTCATCTGGATTAACTCGTCATGACTATAACCAGTAAGTTTACATAGTGCCGGATTGACTTGCAGAAATTGACCATCTAAGTTGACGAGGGCAATACCTAAAGCTGCCTGGTTGAACATAGCTCGAAATCTGGCTTCGCTTTCTCTTAATGCTTGCTCAGTTTGCTTCTTTTGGGTAATATCGAAGCTAGTCACACCTACTCCCAACAATTGCCCATCTGGTAAACACACTGGATAGTAACTGACAAGCCCACAACGATAAACTCCAGATGGATAGGTTTCTCCCATCACTTCTTGATTCAGTAATGGTTCTTTAGTTTCCATAACTCCATACAGAATCGGCTCTATTTGATTAGCCCATTCTGGTAATACTTCCCTAAAAGTATGTCCAATATGTTGGCTTTGCGGTACACCGTTGATTGTAGCCAATGCCTCATTAGCATAAACGTAGCGGAGTTCTGTGTCTAAAAAAGCCAATGCTAAGGGTGAACTGGCTAGCCAAGCATTCAACAGTGCTAAGGACTCTTCTTTCTGTTGAATAGCTTGTTGCAATTTCTCACGCAATTTCGCTTTTTCTTGCTCTACTTGCTGTCGTTGAGTAATATCAACTGCTGCACAAGTAATTCCCTGAATCTGATTATTCACTTTTAGGGGTTCTACCAGCAAATCATAATACAAAACTTTCCCCTGCAATATTACACACACTTCTTCCCGCGCAGAAACATCACTTTCTAGAACTCTGCGCTTAATTGCCGTTAGTTGCTCTGCTATGGCAGGAGGAAATAACTCATAGTCAGACTTTCCCAATATGTCTTCAGCAGTTGCTTCACCTTGGGGATTATGAACCCACTGATAGCGCAAATTACTATCTTGTTGAAATACTACAATTTCTGAGCTACTTAATGCTAATCGAAACCGCTCCTCACTCACTTTGAGATTATGTAAGTTCACCTCATCTCTGCGTTTAGCATCCTTTAATGCAACGCACAAAGTAGTGAAGAGCAATCCTTGCAAAATAAACAAACCAAGTTTTACGGCATTAACAATATCCAAAGATAATTCATATTGGGGATGCAGAAAAAAATAATTGCTGAGTAAAGCTGATAAGCCGATTGCTAATAGTCCCGGATTCCCTCCCCCATACCAAGCACTCAAGATCACAGCACTAAAAAATAGTATAAAAGGCGTGCTACTCATTTCTATCCAAGGATCTAGTATCAGCATTAACGCCAGTGCTAACACAACTGTTAATACGGCAATGCTAAAGCGTGATAAAGAAGAACTAGCAATATACGGCATGAAAATTTAGGACAACCAATACTGATTGTAGAAGCTTTACATAACCTAAGCTAGTTTGCACGTTTTTGTAATTTATCTCCAGATAGATTCTTAGATCAGTTAAAAAGACCTCTTTAGTTAGATGAAACTTTCTCACCGGCTTAATTTTTCATGATAAATATGTATTTTATAGTCAAAACTTATTTTTAATTTGCCAATATATAAGAAAAGTTTCTAGTAGTGAGGATTGGTACTATTACCAACATAATAACTTGATATTTTCAGCGACAAAATAATATAATTTTCAAAAATAATAATGCTTATTACAAAGTCTCTACACATCCAGAGATATGCTGATGATCACAAGTCACTCAGCACTGATACCAATTTTTCAATATGTGCTGCATGATGGGTTGCCATTAAAGAGATTCTAATGCGACTTGTGGGGACTGTCGGCGGACGAATAGCAGGGGCAAAAATGCCGGATGCTTTGAGTTGGTGTCCAGCTTGCAGAGATTCTGTAGCACTAGGTAGCTGAAAACAGAGTATGGGTGAGTTGGATGATAGTAATGTTAGGTGGGGTAATTGCTGTGTGAGTAATTGTTTTAAGTAATCTACGTTTTGCCATAATTGAGTGCGGCGTTGCGGTTCTTGTTGGACTATTTTCACGGCGGCTAAGGCGGCGGACGTGTCTGCGGGTGATAATCCAGTAGTGTAAATCCAACTGGGGGCGCGATTTCGCAAATAATCAATCAAGGTAGCACTTCCGGCTACATAACCGCCTAAACTTCCCAGTGCTTTACTCAAAGTACCAATTTGAATTAATTGCCTACCACTACAGCCAAAATATTCTACGCAGCCAGCACCGGTTGCACCCATTACCCCAGTTGCATGGGCTTCATCCACTAGCAGCATACAGCTAAACTCGTCAGCTAAATCTAAGAGTGTAGCTAAAGGGCATAAATCCCCATCCATGCTGAAGACAGTATCAGTCAAGATTAAGCAGCGACGGTAGTTTTGTCGTTGCTGAATTAACAGGGTTTTAAGTTGTGTAGCGTCACAGTGGGGGTATTCTATCACTGTTGCCCCACTGAGGACTGCACCATTTTTCAGGCTGGAATGATTGTATTGGTCAGATAATATTAAATCTCGCTTACCTACCAAAGCGGCGATCGCACCCAGATTAGCTAGATACCCAGAACTAAATACTAAGGCATCTTCAGTTTGTTTTAAAGAGGCGATCGCTATTTCTAATTCCCTATGTAATTCTCTATGCCCACTGAGTAATCTAGAACCAGTGCTACCTGTCCCAAACTCCTGAATAGCTGCCACAGCCGCCCCTAGCAAGCGTTCATCCCCAGCCAACCCCAAATAGTCATTACTAGCAAAATTAATTACTTCCTGCCCATCTAAAACCACCGTCGCCCCTGGTAGACCAGAGATTGTGCGGACTGAACGATACCAGTCAGCTTGATGAATGGTTTCTAGAGAATTTTGTAGCCAAGCATAGGGATTAAGCAATTCAAAATTCACAATTCTTGCATTAAATAACTATTGACCATTAGTGACAAGGGAAACAAGGAATTTTAGATTGAGATCCCAATCTAAAATCGCTAATCGAAAATCCACGCATTGAATTGCCCAATGCCCATAGATCATTAACTAATACCTATATCTGCGGTAGATAGCTAAGAGAGAATCTGATATGCTGAAGAATTGTCAGGAATGATAACGGGTGCATTTGTATTTCAACTTAATTCTCTTTTAGCTATCTATAGCGGGGTATTGTGGCAACTCACATCAACTCACGCCAACTTCATGTGAGATTTTCTCAAGAGATTAAATTACTACTACAAAGATTGACCGAACAGCATTTGACTCTCGGTGATATTTTGGTGGAAACTTCGGAACGGGGTTTTAGCTTAGTCATTGTTTTATTAGTTTTACCATTTTTGTTCCCTATGCCGCCAGGTTTAGCAGGGCCTTTTGGTGCTGCTTGTTTAATGTTATCTGTACAGATGATACTCGGTAGGCGATCGCCTTGGCTACCTAAAAGAATTGCCCGCTATAAATTCCCTCGCCCTTTTGCCCAGTTAATTTTACAAAACCTGCGCCGCGTCACCAAAATCTTAGAGAAAATCACCCGTCCCCGATTGGCTAAAATCGCTGAACATCCCTTAACTTGGCGAATCAATGGGTTGTGCATCTCTTGGCTGACACTGTTACTCATGTCACCAGTTCCATTTACTAATCCCATCCCCACAGTTGGCATTTTACTATTGGCAGTCGCCACTATTGAATCCGATGGGTTAATGATTTGTATTAGTTACGTCATCACTATTTTAATTACCATAATATTTGGATTTATTGGTTATGGCTTGTGGTTAGCACCTAGTTGGCTACCATCTTTATTCCGATAATAAAAGCCCCCAGCCAAAGACCGAGGGGCTTGCTTTTAATTAAGGTGCATCTACTAATTGATATATCCATCTGGTTGTTTGCCGTATCGGGAAAAAATGCTGACAATGGCCAAATATTACTTATTTCTATGCAAATCTACTCTTGAGGGGTAGTAAGCTAATCAGCATTTAAGTTGCATAAAACCAGGGCTGAAGCCCTTACTACAAGCGAATCAGTTTGGAAAAATGAATGAAGATTAGCTTAATCACAATACATATGTGTTGCTGCATGATGAATAAAACATTCTTACTTTAAAGGGATTTTGGCTTTTTGAAATACCTGTTCAGCCGTAAATTGTAATTCTGGTAATAGAGAATCTGTAATTAATTCATTTCCCATATAAGTCTTTGGTGCTGCATCTGGATAAAAAACAGTAATGCTTCTGGCTTTGCTGTCTAACACCCACACTCGTAGCACATTAGCGTTTAGATAGTTTTGCGCTTTAGCTACCATTTGTCCAAAGGTTTGTCCTGGCGAAAGAATTTCAATCACTAAATCAGGCGATGCAGGACAAGCTTCATCTTCGTTCCAGTCAGCAGGTAAACGTTCATGAGAAATGTAGACAATATCGGGTACTGGAATCCAATCTGTTCCCTGTTTTTTTAATAAAACAGCCCATTCAGGACAAACGATTCCCTTTTCCTGAGTTAATTCCTCAATTAAAGAGAGAATGACGTGAGTAAGCTTGGCATGAAAAAACTTTGGTGACATTTTAGGAATTGATTTACCATCAACGAGTTCGTAGGTTGTATCTCCCTCCCCTGGGGGGAGATTTAAGAACTGTTGCAAACTCAATTGATTGTCAGCTTGGAGAAGCATAGCAAAAACCAGAGCGCGGCTAATTTTAATTTTAATGGGGTAATCTACATTGCCTGTAAAACGTGGCGAATGATATCTGCTGGTACTTCGTCGGTAATTGTGACTACGCCCATTTGGGTAGGTAAAATAAACCGCACTTTACCGTTTTTAACTTTTTTATCTAGTTGCAGTGCATCAATAATTCCTTCAATATCTAAACCCTCTGGTAACTTTGTTGGTAAACCTGCTTTTTGAATCAGGGCATTTTGACGTTCCGTGTCTTCCTGCTGCCACATTCCCAATTTCAGAGCAATTTGTCCTGCTGCTACCATGCCAATAGCCACGGCTTCACCGTGATTGACTAACCGATAACCAGTTAAGCTTTCCACAGCGTGACCAATGGTGTGTCCATAGTTCAAAATTGCCCGTAGTCCGCCTTCTTTTTCGTCTTTGCCCACAACCTCGGCTTTGGCTTGACACGAACGGGTGAGAATAGCATTGATTAATTCTGGTTTGATGTAGCGCAATTGATTGAGGTGTTTACTGGCTTCCATTTGGGCAAATAACTCAGCATCCCAAATTACGCCGTACTTAATTACTTCTGCCATACCTGCCCGAAATTCACGCATGGGAAGGGTTTTTAGCACGTCTGGATCAACTAATACTAAACGTGGCTGATGGAATGCCCCAATTAAGTTTTTACCGTGGGGATGATTTACGCCTGTTTTGCCACCAATTGCCGAATCTACCATTGCTAGGAGGGTAGTAGGCACTTGTACAACATTGATTCCTCGTAGCCAACTAGCAGCAGCAAAGCCAGTCATATCACCAATTACGCCTCCCCCCAAAGCCACCATCGTAGAGGAACGTTCTAGGCGATTTTCTAGGGCGATATCATAGAGTTTTTGAATAGAATTGAGGGTTTTGTAGCGTTCTCCGGCTGGTAGGCAATAGCTAGCCACCTGAAACCCAGCAGATTCTAGAGAATTTATGGCTCTTTCGCCATAATGCTTAAATATAGTGGGATTAGAAACCAGCAATACTTTTTTGCCTAGTTTCAAATCAGCCATCTGTTGACCAAGTTGTTCTAAACTTCCAGATGCGATCGCAATCTCATAAGACTGCTGTGGTAGATTCACATTAATTACAGAAGTCATTACCTAAACCCTAACAAGCACAGTGGGCTGTATTCTACCGCATTTTGGAAGAGTGCTGAGTTGTGTTAGCGGTAGCGCGGCGTTTAGCCGGTGCTGAGTTGTGTCAACTCCAAATTTCGGTTAAATCCAACACAAACCCCGGTAAAACATCTTCACCCGACAAACTCACAGGATGATTTAGCACTTCCACATCTTGACCTGGGCGATAAATCTCTACCTGTTGATTTTTGCGATCGATTAACCAACCTAAACGCGCACCATTATCTATGTATTCTCTCATCTTGGCGCGTAACTTTTCTATAGAGTCATTTTTAGACCGTAGTTCTAACACGAAGTCAGGACAGATTGGGGCAAAGGTTTCCTGCTGTTCTATACTGAGAGCATCCCATCTGTCTTGACGTATCCATGCAGCATCAGGAGAGCGATCGCTGTCATTAGGTAGATGAAAACCACTTGAAGAGTCAAATGCTACACCTAATTTAGTCTGACGATTCCACAACCACAGTTGTCCAGCAATATCCAAGTTTCTGTATCCTGTATCGCTGCCGGTTGGAGGCATAACAATTAACTCTCCCGTAGCAGTTCGTTCTAATTGTAAATCTCTGTTAGCCAGTGCTAATTTCACAAACTGCTCATGAGAGACTGTCAGCGTCAGATTAGGTGGAATATTAACCGCAAAGGTTGGGGATAAGTTAGTTTTTGTCATTTGAGGGTAGGAAGCAGTGGTTTGACAAGCTCACCAACCAGACAGTAATGAATATAGTTTTAGTCTAGTTTATCTTCCTTCATTAACTGTTGACTAATGACTAATGACCAAAAATTAATGATTCAATATAGTTAGTGAAGTATTGTGGAGAAACATAAATGTTAGCAGTAGTATCTTATATCCTCTTCTTGGCTTTGTTCATGGGCATAGCTGTAGGTCTGCTGTTCGGTCTGCGTTCTGCGAAGATCCTTTAAATAAGGGTATGGGGGTGTAGAGGTGCGAGTAAGTAATGATTCTACACCCTGACCGAACAATTGGTAATTCGCAATTCGCAGTTTAATTGCGAATTACGAATTACGAATTACGAATTATTTAGTCTTATCCCACAACCGCCGGACTGGCTAGGCGATTTGGTCTTTGGGACGGGGGACGCATTTCTAAGCCGAATAAATTCAGCATTTCTTGGTCTGCGTCGTAGTCTGGACAGGGGGTAGTGACTGTTAACATCTTGTTGTCGTCGCTGGAAAAGATGGAGTTAGCCCCCGCCATGAAGCAAAAAGCTTGTTCTACTTGAGACAGTCTCGCTCTCCCAGCACTTAAGCGCACGTCGGAAGTTGGCATAACTATCCGGGCTGTGGCTATCATCCTGACAACATCCCAAATGGGGACATCTGGTTGGTTTTCTAAGGGCGTACCTTCCACTTGGGAAAGAATATTAATTGGTACTGATTCTGGATGAGGATGGAGGTTAGCCAGGGTGTGTAACATGGAAACACGATCCTCGACGGTTTCGCCTAAACCCAGGATACCGCCGGAACATACGGTAACATTGGTTTGCCGGACATTTTCGATGGTGTTCAGGCGATCGCTATAAGTTCTACTAGTGATAATTGTGCTGTAATATTCTGCTGAGGTATCTAAGTTATGGTTATAAGCATACAGTCCAGCTGTTTCTAATCGTTTGGCTTGGTCTGCTGTCAACATCCCCAAGGTACAGCAAACTTCTAAACCCATGTCAGTGACATCTTTGACCATATCCAGAACTTGATCAAATTGAGAATTATCCCGCACTTCTCGCCATGCTGCACCCATGCACACACGACTAACACCTTTTTCTTTAGCGTTTTGGGCAATGTTCAGGACTGTTTCCTTATCTAACAGTGCTTGGGGTTTGACTTCAGTTTGGTAACGGGAAGATTGGGCGCAGTAGCTACAATCTTCTGGACACCCACCTGTTTTAATGGATATCAGCTTACAGACTTGGATTTGTTTGGGGTTGTGATATTGACGATGAATGCTAGCAGCTTGATAAATTAGCTCTAGCAATGGTGTATTATAGATTTCCCGAATCTCTACTTCTTGCCAATCGTAGCGTATTCCCGACATTAGCATCCTTCTTCTCGACTGGATTGATTAACAGCTGTCTTCTTGTTATATCCCCTAACGTACATCTTTTGGAGTACGGGATGGGCTACTGCGATGGCGTTCCGCCAGCAATATCCACAGCCAAGATTTGAGACATTTGATCACCCAGGGTAAGGAATATCGAGAAAATTTCTGTAAACTCAGTGACAATATATTTTAAATTTTGTAAAAAAAGTAAGATAAGTAAAGTAGCTATATGAAATCAGAACTACCCATAATCATTAGCGATCGCCTACTATTGCGAATAGGTATTCAAGAAGAAATACCCAAAATTCTCAAATATTTTATGGGAAATAAAAATTTTCTCACCCCATTTTATCCCACTTGGGCAGATCATTTCTTCACAGATGAATATTGGGAATATCAACTAGAAAATAATTTTTTAGAATTTATTCACGACCAATCTTTAAAGCTATTTATTTTTCCTAAAACTCAACCTACGGAAGTTATTGGTACTATCAACTTTAATAATTTTGTCAGAGGTGCTGCTCATTTCTGCCATGTGGGATATAGTTTAGCAGAAGCTGCCCAGGGTAAAGGCTATATGACTGAAGGCTTGCGGGCAGCAACTGAGTATGTTTTTCAAGAATTAGATTTTCATCGCATCATGGCCAACTATATGCCCCACAATCAACGCAGTGGAAATGTCCTCAAAAGACTAGGCTTTATTGTCGAAGGTTATGCCAGAGACTATTTATTAATTAACGGTAAGTGGCAAGATCATATTCTGACTAGTCTAATCAATCCTGACTGGCAACCCAATGAATATTAAACCAATTCAGAATACGAATTGTGAATTGATTTAATGGTCTGTTTTATCTGGACGACCGTTATTTAAAGGTTTTTTTCTACTCTTGTTTGTTTCGGTTGCTTTTTTATTGGATGGTTGGTTGGAATTGGGTTGTTGGCTAGACATAGGGTGGAATAGTGTAATTAACGATAATGACAAGTTTATCTACATATAGGATATGACCGTTTCCAGAAAGTTGTCAAAAATTTTACATAATAAAATAGAGACGTAAATTTAATTACGTCTCTATTTTGAAGAAAACCCATTACCGTAAATCTTTTTCAGTTAGAGAAGATTGAGAAAGATACTCAAACCGTTGATTAACTTTCTATGGAAGAACTACAACAGAGTTACTGAGTTTTCCAGAAATCAAAATTAATCATTTATAAGGATATCAAGCGAAGGAGGAAAACCCTAAATTGGGCGGTATATCTTGAATACGTCCTGGCCCGATGGCCTGTAATGCTTCTCTTAAAGAAATATCACCAGTATACAAGGCTCGTCCGACAATTACCCCTGTAACACCTTGAGGTTCTAACCCCAACAAACTTAATAAATCGGTGACAGAACTGACTCCCCCCGAAGCAATCACTGGAATGGAAATTGCGCCAGCGAGTTCGCGCAAAGCTTCCATATTTGGCCCTTCTAGAGTTCCATCGCGGTGAATATCCGTGTAAATAATAGCGGCTGCACCTAGTTCTTGCATTTGTACAGCGAGTTGGGTGGCTAAAACTTGTGAAGTTTCTAACCAACCGCGAGTTGCTACGAGTCCCTTACGAGCATCAATACCAATAATAATTTTTTCGGGAAATTCTTGACAGAGTGCTTGTACTAGCTGGGGTTGTTCTACGGCGACAGTACCGAGAATTGCCCAATGTACACCTAGATTAAACACTTGTTGCACACTAGCTTGATCGCGTAAACCCCCACCGATCTCAATCGGTACAGAAACAGCTTGAGCGATCGCTTCAATTGCACTCAAGTTTACTACTTTACCTGCTTTTGCACCATCTAAATCTACTATGTGCAATCTTGTTGCACCTTGATCCGCCCATTGTTTAGCCACATCAACAGGATTCTCGCTAAAAACCTGTGAGCGATCGTAGTCTCCCTGATACAGTCGCACACAGCGACCATCTAGTAAATCAATCGCTGGAATTACATCCATGTAAATTTTCCCCTGTTTAGTCAATAGTTATTAGGTGCTGGGTACTGAGTATACTTAACACTTCTTCCCCTGTCGCCTGTCGCCTGTCACCTGTCACCTATCCCCTGTCGCCTGTCACCTGTCACCTGTCACCTGTCCCCTGTCCCTGTAATTGCTTAACTGCTTGTCGAAAACCCAGCACAATCAAAATATTAGAAAGCGTCAAAAAAACTTCCGCGCCACCGTGTAGCCAATCTATGTTAGCTAAAGCTTCGTGGTAATGGATTTTGGCATATATTCCTGCCGGAATCGTCACAGCCACAAAAACCAGAGTGCCGTAAAATCCATACAATGCTAAACGGGGCATTTGCGGACTGCGGCTGATAAACCACAAGAAACCCAAGTAAGGAAACAGTGACAGGGCAAATAGGGTGTCTTTAGATATCATTGCTCTGATTTAATAGTTTTTGGTTCAAAAGAATTAGCTACTGTCTTGGGACTAGCGGAAGAACGCCAAATCCACACTGCCGCAGCCCAAAGTGTAAAATTACCAACAAGCGTCATAGTAGCTTGCAGCGTTACCAACCATTCTAGAGATTGAGGATTGTCGAAATAATGCCAGGTACAAGCACACATAGCACTCACCAAAGCCGGTAACATCGCCAGGGATAATCCCCACCAACTGCGGTTTCCTGAGAGTTCGCCATAAGTCCAGATTAACCAAATCGCAGCAATCCACTCAATAACGCTAGAAATATGAATAATCCAAGTAGGAATTGAAAGAGCATTCATAAATAAAATCAATAGTCAATGGTCATTAGACTGTAACTCAGGACTCCTCACTCCTCACTCAGCACCGACTAAACGCCGCGCTACCGCTAACAGCACTCCTCACTCAGCACTCCTCACTCAGCACTCCTCACTCAGCACTCCTCACTCAGCACTCAGCACTCAGCACTCACCTCATCTTCCCACACGGCAATTCAACTTTTTGTAGAAAGATTACTGTCAACTCGTTAAGTATTGAGAAAAAGTTGATAACCTTAAATCCAACATTCAAAATTTCAATGGGAACGATGCGATCGCTATTATCTGGGTATTACGGCAAAGGTAACGGTGGTGATGAAGCTTTATTAGCCACACTCCTGCAAATGCTACCATCTCATGTTACACCTGTGGTGCTTTCTGGTAATCCAGAAGAAACGCGCGATCGCTACAATGTGGAGGCGCACAATCGCATGGCTATTGTACCTGTACTGCAAGCTTTACGTTCCTGTGATGCTTTAATTTGGGGTGGTGGCAGTTTAATTCAAGATGTTACCAGCACTATCAGCCCCTTTTATTATGGGGGATTGATGGGGTTAGCTCAGAAAATGGGCTTGCAAACTATTGCTTGGGCGCAGGGTATTGGCCCTTTAGTTCGTCCGCAAACGCGCTGGATGGCAAGACAAAATTTTGCTGGTTGTACTAAAGTTAGTGTACGCGATCGCAGCAGTGCTGCTTTATTGTCTGATTGGCAAATTCCCCACATCCTTGCACCTGATCCAGTTTGGGCTTTAGCATCCAAGCCTGTACCGGAAATTGCGGATTTACCTACGCCTAGAGTTGCTGTGACTTTGCGACAACATCCCCAATTAACTCCCACACGCCTCAATAATTTAACTCGTGCTTTGGTCGATTTCCAAAAAGCAACTCAGGCTTTTATTTTATTGCTGCCATTTCAAAAAAGCGAAGATTTAGGTATTGCTCAAGCCATAAAACCATACCTTGCAGATGTCAGTCAGATTTTGTGTCTCGAAGATCCGCAGATATTAAAAGGCGTATTTCGGGGTGTAGAGATGGCAATTGGAATGCGGCTGCACAGTTTAATTATGGCTGCTGCTGAAGGATGTCGCTGTTTTGCCCTGAGTTATGATCCCAAAGTTAACCGCCTCATGGAAGATTTGGCCATACCTGGCTGGAATTTGTCAGATTTACCAGATGATCCCAATTTAATTAGTCAAACTTGGGTAGAACATTACAAAAATGGTCAGCAAATCTTACCAGAGAAAATCCAATCTTTAGTAAATAGCGCATTAACACATCGAGATGTGTTACATCAAGTTCTTAGTCCGTAATACTGTGAACTGACGCAGTGTAAATCTTTCTATGTTAATGCGTTTAGACCTATATTTGTCGACTACCAAGTTAAGGGGTGATATTCCTGCCGCAATACCGATATTAAGTAGTATTGAGGATGTAGAAACCCCACCCTCTAAGCGAAAGCGTAGGGTGGGGTGGTTCAAATTACACCGAGATTAGTTAGTCCCAAAACGGCAGCCACTCCAATAATATGACCAAAGCTCATAGACGCTAAGAATGTAGCAACACTAGGATTATTAAACAAAGAGGGGAAAGGTAAAGGCATTTTGGGGCCAACATGGGGATAGCGAATTGACCACCCAGCAATTAAAAGCACTAATAAACAACTGCCAATAATAATCGGTGTTCCAGTCCAGTTCCAGGTTGTACCAGTATTAGGAACAGTAACTTGCACTGCTAACAGTGTTAATGGAAACATAGTTCTTTCTCCTGCATGAGTAAAATGTCTCGAAGCTATGAGTTAATAGCCCAGTCAATACTCCACTAACAGGGGTTGGATCATCCTCTCTCAATAGAAAGGTTCAACAACCCTTCTTGAGTCGAGTTTGTTACTCAAAAATTAGCTTCACTCATGTATCGAGTCTCATGGCTGGAGAAAGAACAGAAATTAGTCTTGAGCGTTGTGGACTTGGTGATACGTAAGCTATAACGTATTACTTGTATCCCAACTTATAGACGACCAATGTTAGTCAATCCTAAGACAATACCAATACCAATCACATGACCAAAAGCCATAGCACCAACAAATGCGGGGAGACTTAAAGGTAGCCCAGGAAATTTGGGGCCGACTTGGGGCTTTTGAATTTTGAGCGTTAGCAAAACAGCTACTACGCTGCTAGCACTAATGATAATTCCTACAGTGGGATTCCATTCAGGGGTGATTGGTACAGATGCAGCAGCTGCTAATAAGGTAGATGTAATCAAGGTTGTGTCTCCTATGAAAAGTTATACTCAGCACTTAGGACTAAGTTTGGTCAAAGTTAACCTAGACCTAGAAAATTATAGAGTTAGTTAGGACACAACCGAAATTCATCAACCAAAATTCGGTTTTTTAAGTTTGCTGTATTTAAAATTTCTATGCGTGTAAAAATTTGCGGTATCACTCAACCACAACAATCAGTAGCGATCGCGTCTTTGGGTGCAACTGCACTAGGATTTATCTGTGTACCTACTTCACCTCGTTATGTCACCACAATGCAAATTCAAGCTGCGGTGGCACACTTACCCAAAAATATTGACAAAATTGGCGTTTTCGCTAATGCCAGTATTGCCGAAATTAGTCAGATTGTTTCCCGTACCGAGTTAACAGGTGTACAGTTACACGGTGACGAATCCCCCGAATTTTGCTCCGAGTTGCATCAAGCTTTACCCCAAGTAGAAATTATTAAAGCCCTCAGAATCCGCAATATAGAGCATTTGCAGCAAGCAATTATTTACACCCAATACATAGATACTTTATTACTGGATGCTTATCATCCTCAGCAGTTAGGTGGTACAGGGCAAACTTTAGATTGGCAGATGTTACAAAAATTTCACCCCAGTTGTCCTTGGCTACTAGCAGGCGGATTAACACCAGATAACATTCTAGAAGCATTGAGTCAGCTTCAGCCCGACGGTATCGATTTATCTAGCGGTGTAGAAATTAAACCCGGCGATAAAGACTTAGATAAGGTAGCATTACTGTTTGAAAAATTGGGGAATTAGGAAGTAGGGACTGGGAATTTTAGATTTTGCGGAAAGTTCTGTAGGCGGGTTTCCCAACCTAGGAACGCCACTTGCTACAAGCCGGGAAACCCGTCCAACGCAGTGGCTCAACTTTTCAAGACGGATTTTGGATTAAATCCCAATCCAACACCTAAAATCCACGCATTGAATTACCCAATTCCCAATTCCCAATTCCCTAAAAGAATGCTGGTTGATGACGAATCAAGTTAAAAAATTCTTCACGGGTTTTTTGTTCTTCTTGGAATACGCCAAGCATTGCACTAGTCACAGTCCAAGAACCAGGTTTCTGCACACCCCGCATCACCATGCACATATGACTAGCTTCCATAACTACTGCTACACCTTGAGGTTCTAAGATGGTTTGAACAGCTTCAGCAATTTGGCGAGTTAGCCTTTCTTGAACTTGCAAGCGGCGAGAATACATCTCAACGATACGGGCTAATTTACTTAATCCCACTACCTTTTGATTAGGGATGTAAGCAACGTGCGCTCTACCCATAAAAGGCAACATATGATGTTCGCAGAGGCTGAAGAAGTTAATATCCCGGACTAATACCATCTCGTTATGCCCTTCATCAAAGACTGCTCCGTTGATGAGTTCTTCTAAAGATTGGTTGTAGCCACTAGTCAGAAATCTCATTGCTTCTGCTACGCGCTTTGGTGTTTTTAACAAGCCTTCCCGTTCGGGGTCTTCACCAACGCCTACTAATATTGCTCTCACCGCATCCTTCATTTGCTCCATATCTTCCTCAGAAGGTGGATGCAACTCTGGTGTTCGCCCATCGTGAGTATTTCGGTCTGGTCTGGTGTTGATGGCTTCTGCTAAGTCAGGAATTAGTGGCGATTGAGAGCGATTAGAACCGTTGGAACTAGCAATAGTCATGATGTCAATACTTGGTTATGGTTTAATTGTGAGTTATTAGTCATTGGTCATTGGTCATTTGCAATGGGTCACAAACAAATGAGCAACAACCAAAGACTAGTTAAAGTGCGCCGCCACTGGGCATAAGAATCAATTCCTCAATGACTGCTTGTGGTGGTAATAAAGCAGTATGGAGAATCGATTGAGCCACAATTTCTGGGGTAAGCATTTGGGAACGGTCAAAATCAGCATGAACAGTTTCTGTGTCCCACAATGAGGTGTTGACAGAACCAGGGAAAATAGTAGTGACACGAATACCGTGGGCGCGTTCTTCTTGTGCCAGGGTTTGAGAAAGAGCTAATAAACCAGCTTTACTCACACAATAAGCTCCCCAGTTAGGAAAGGCTTGTTTGGCAGCAATGGAGGCTACATTGATGATTGTTCCTGTAAGTCTAGTTCGCATTCCAGGCAGAATCCCTTGAATACACTGAAATACACTCGTCAGGTTCAAGTCCATCACTTTTTGCCAGTCTACTAGAGGGGTTTGACTTAAGGTAGCTGTGTAGCCTATCCCCGCGTTGTTGACCAAAATATCTATATCTCCAAAATCTAGCGCGATCGCTTGCATTTTCGCTTCTACTTGCGATACTTCTGCTAGGTCTACAGCATAGACTTTTGCTGTTGCTCCGGTATGTTGTGTTGCTGCTGCTACAGCCGCCAACTCATCTAGAGAACGGCTCACTAAAGCTACATCTATGCCGGCTTTTGTAAAAGCTAATGCTGTTGCTTTCCCAATTCCCCTACTCGCCCCTGTGATTAAAGCGCGTCGTTTCTGCTCAAAACTCATGCTGTCTCCCAATTTTTTTGGCAGTTTTGCAAGCCCTTGCCACTCAATTATGAAAATCTTTCGGAGCAAATAGATTAATTTAATCTTAAATTCCGATAATTTTCCTTGAAAAGTGCTACTATTGTTTGTTATTATTAGCGTCCTGATTAAGCGTTTTCCCGCAAAGGACGACAAATAATAACCTGAAAACTCAGGTCATGTAATTAAAGCTAATTAATGAATACTGTCCAAACTACTCCCAAAGAGTTGATTTGTCAGATATACATACAAATGCCTATGGCTGGTAAGATTGTTAAAAATCGTTAAGAGCCACAGGCATTATAACACTGCTATGGTGTCATTGAGTCATTTTCTAACGCTTGTTAATGAGCAACTTCCGTAAAAACGCCAATTTTGCGGAATTTTTCATAGCGTAGTTGCCGTCTTTCTGGAGATGTTAAACGATTAAGTTCTTCTAAATTATCTAGTAATGCTTGTTTAAGGGTGTTAGCGGCTTGAAGAGGCTCGGTGTGTGCGCCACCGATAGGTTCAGTCAAAATTTGGTCAATAATGCCCAAGTTTTTCAGGTCATGGGAGACAATTTTCAAGGCTACTGCTGCTTGGGGAGCTTTGCTAGAATCTTTCCATAAGATTGCGGCGCAGGCTTCGGGGGTAGCTACAGTGTAGACGGCGTGTTCAAACATCAATAAGCGATCGCCGACACCAATACCCAAAGCACCACCAGAACCACCTTCACCAATGACTGTACAGATAATGGGGACATCTAGAGAGAACATTTCCCGCAGGTTGTAGGCGATCGCTTCCCCTGCACCTTGGCGTTCTGCTACCACCGTTGGCAAAGCTCCTGGCGTATCGATAAACGTCAAAATTGGCATACTAAACTTATTGGCGTGTTCCATCAAGCGCATTGCTTTACGATAACCGCCAGGGGTAGCCATGCCAAAATTGCGGGCGATATTATCTTTAGTATCGCGTCCTTTTTGATGACCCAACATCACCACAGGTTGCCCACCCAAACGAGCCACACCACCAATTAAAGCCGGATCATCACCACCAGAGCGATCGCCATGCAACTCCATCCATTCATCACTAATAGCCTGAATGTAATCTAACGTGCTGGGGCGACGAGGATGACGAGCAACTTGTAAGCGTTGGGCTGGAGATAGTGTACTAAAAATCTCCTCCCGCAGTTGCGTAGCGCGTGCTTCTAGTTTGCGAATTTCACCAGAAACATCGACACCATTTTCCTCTGCAAGTTGCCGAATTTGGTCAATCCGGTTTGCTAGTTCAGCTAACGGTTTTTCAAAATCCAACAGTAGCGGTTTGCGCTCGGTAGTAGCCATAGTTAGGGATTGGGTATTAGGGATTGGGTATTGGGTATTGGGTATTAGGAATGGGGTATTTAATGCAAAAATTTTGACCCTTCACTTCGTTCGAGGGCAAGATGCAAGAATTTTGAATTAATTTGTCCCCATTCCTGATTCTCCATTTATTAAACCAGCAGTGGTCTAAACCCATGTTTGACTGAAGCTCGACCAATCTGCTCCATTTTGTCTACGGTAATCTGATTGCGCCCCCAAGAAAAGTTCGTGTATAACTTCTCAAATTCCAAGAGCATTGATTCAGCAAAACAAGCAAATAACTGGCGTGCTGGCACGTCCATATTGACGATTTTCATGATCTTCCAGTCAATATCCAAAGAATGCTCAACAATGCCACCATTCAACACATACACACCAGGATGCTGAATTTTAGTTCCTAGATTTTTGGGATAGCCACCATCAATCAACAGACAAGGTTGCTTCAAGGTCTTGGGGTCAATTTCCACACCTTTAGGCATACTTGCCACCCAAACTACAATATCAGCTTGGGGTAGGGCTTCATCCAAAACCATGATTTTTCCGCGTCCCAGTTCAGCTTGCAATTCCTGGAGACGCTCTTGGTTACGTGCTATCAGTAACAGTTCCTTCACATCAGTTTTAGCATCCAGCCACCGAGTCACTGCACTGCCAATATCACCTGTAGCCCCACATATAGCTACTGTGGCTTGGGAAAGGTCAATTCCTATTTGTTGGGATGCCGCTTCTACCTGACGACAGATAATATAGGCTGTGTGAGTATTGCCTGTGGTGAAGCGTTCAAACTCTAGCTTGATGTTACGGACTTGGCTAAACTGCTCCAAGTTAAAATTTTCAAAAATAATTGAAGAGAAGCCACCCAAAGCCGTAATATCAATACCATGCTTTTGAGCATGAGCCATTGCATTGAGGATTTTCCTTGTCGCTGCTTTTATCCGGCGATTTGCTAGCATCTCCGGTAAAAAACAAGACTCTACATACCGTCCTTCAATTGTGTCCCCAGTAATACTAGTAACTTTAATGTGATCAACAATCTGGGGTGGTGCGCTACACCAAAAATCTAGCCCTTGATCGGCATATTCCGGGTATCCCAATTCTTGAGCTACCGCCTGAGCGTGTTCTAAACTTGTCAGATGTCCAATTAGACCAAACATGTAGTGATATATTAGGCGCGTGCCTTGTCAAAAGCGTGGATTCGGTGGGTAAGAGACTATACCTAACTCTTAAAAATACTATACAAAGCGTCAGAATACAGTGCTGAGTGCTGAGTGCTGAGTTTTGAGTGCTGAGTTTTGAGTTTTGAGTTTTGAGTTTTTATGTAGAAAGTCCTTTTAAATTTGGGTTTAGTTCTTCTTGACGGACTTTTTGTGTTGCACTACGGATAGAACTACTCAGGACTCCTCTCTCAGGACTCAGGACTCAGCACTCAGCACTCAGCACTCTTTAAACAGATGCGAGTCCGTAGGCTGACAAGCGCATGATATCTCTGGTAGTGAAGCCTATATTGCTTAAGGCTTCTCCATACTGAATCATAAAATCTTCCACTAGGGCATCTTTTTCCATAGCGAGAGTTGCCGCATCTGCTTCTACTTGGTTTAACATTTTCCAAACTATGGGCAGATTTTGACGATTGGCTGCTTCTAATTCTGCCTTAGAGTCAGTGAAATGTTCTTTTAGCCAAACTTCGCCAAAGTTGAGGTGACTATATTCATCTTTGACGACTCCCTCGGTGATTTTGCGAGCGAAATCATCGGCTACGGGGATGTATATGTTGTATGCTGCGATCGCAAAACATTCAATGATCAAAGATTGAATTAACAAGCAAGTAACCACTTTACCTTCTGCGGCTGCTACTTGGAAATTAGTATGCAACCCGGCAAAAAATTCTTTAGCAAATTGCATATCTGGCGACACTTCCAGATTCCGTCCACAAGCTTCAAACCCTTTTTTGTGGCGATTTTCCATTTTCGAGAGGCGAATCAGATCATCTTTTTGTTCTGGCAGCAGTTCAGCTAGTGTGATGTAATTCTCATAAGCTTCTTGTTCACCTTCAATTACGATCGCATTAATGCGACTATAAGCATCTTTATATTTTTCGCTCTTGAAATCAAGTTCTAAATTGGCTGCAAGCTGCTGCATAGTATGTTTACTCCTGTAAACTGAATCATTTAATACCAGAATTAAATTTACCCCATAAATTTAGGGTAATGTTCACTGTTGTTTAATTTTACTTAACAAGTCACTATGTTATAGATTAGCTTTTGTAGGGTGTGATAGTTATATCAATTTAACCAATTCAATAGGTCGCGCCCAATATTCCTGAAATTTAGTGCCGTAATTAGCTGACAATCGGCATTGGGTATTGGAGATTGTGTTTTTCTACCCCTGCTCCCCCTGCTTTCTTATCCTCTGTCTCCAGTCAGTCCCCAGTCCCCTTTCAGATATATTATTGCCACAAGAAAAGAAGAGAAGCTTTGTTGTGTAACTCATGCCTAAAACAAACTGGAGTCTGAAATCTGCCAATTTTTTGAGCCTAGCCGGACTAATACTGGGTGCGGTGATTGTCCTGTCACCACTGTTTGTGGTCTTTCTGACATCCTTTGCGCCTCCAGGAGCAAACATAGAACTTTTGCCCAAAAAAAATTGGTCTTTCGCTAATTACCGCGATGCGTGGCAGCGAGGGCAGTTTTTATTGGCATTTGCTAATTCTACCTTGGTAGCGATCGCAGTGACGGCATTTCAAATTGTGACTTCGGCGTTGGCGGGTTATGCGTTGGCAAGGTTGAAGTTTCGCGGTAGACAAGCATTGTTACTGGTAGTCTTAGCAACTTTAGTCATCCCCTTTCAGTTATTAGTGATTCCTATCTTTTTGGTATTGAAGTGGGGACACCTGATAAATACCTATGGCGCATTGATTTTACCAACTGCGGTCAACGGTTTTGGGATTTTTTTGTTACGTCAATATTTCCAGACAATTCCTGTAGAGTTGGAAGAAGCTGCAACTATTGACGGGGCGAATAGACTACAAATTCTTTGGCAAGTCATGTTACCTTTAGCTCGTCCCGCCTTAGTGACGCTGTTTCTCTTTACATTTATTGCTGAATGGAATGATTTATTTAAGCCACTTGTGTTTACAACGCGACCGGAACTAAGAACGGTGCAGCTAGCGTTGGCTGAATTTCAGGAACAGTTTACCAATAATTGGCCTTTGATGATGGCGGCGGTGACAATTGCGACTGTCCCGGTGATGTTGCTATTTCTAATTGGTCAGCGTCAGTTTATTAGAGGTATTGCCACAACAGGAATGAAAAATTAAAAAGAGACGCAAAGTTGTTCTTTGCGTCTCTTTCGTGAAATTTGAAAAATTAGAAACTAAATGTGGTTCTCAGCGCACCAATCACTACGCTATCGTTGTTATCGTTATGATCTGGTGCTGTTAGCCAGATAACACCGGGTGTGATGGTGATATTATCACTGACTTTGTATTGATAGAATGCCTCAACATGGTAGGAAGTATCACTATCTTCAGGTAGCGCAGCAACACTAGAACTTGTCACTTTAGGTTCCATGCCTACGATAATCCCGCCTAAGTTGCCTTTCTTACCAAGGTCAGGGAAGGCTAGAGTCACAGCATAGTTCCAAATATCAATATCTCCCCGATCAAACCCTGTCAAGGTGCGACTAGTGGTATAGCCAGCCCAACCACCTAAGATGATTTTCTCACTGATACCAACAGATGCTTGAAGACCGTAGGAGTTACTAGAAAAGGTTTCACCCAAAGTCTGAAAGGTTGCAGCATTGCTACCTGTAACTAGTGGCTGTCTGTAGGAATTAATATATGTTAACCCTACAGTGATGCGATCGCTTGGCTTGACAGTTAGCTGTGCCAATGCTCCGTAAGCACCATCAAACAAACCATTTTTGGGGGCTGGGTTATTAGCTGTACCACTCAAATAACCTAGACTCAGTGCTAACTTATCACTGAATTGATGGGTAACGCCTAAACCAGTCCCACCGATTTGACCGTAAATTGGGTTACGTGTACCAAAGGTAGACAAAGCACCGAAAGCTCCATCACCATCAAAAGGATTTACTGTGCTGGTGAGGTCGTCTGCTGCACCTCCGACAGCAATCAGCTTAACTTGAGTATTCTTGGTGGCGGGGAATCCGTACCATAAAGTACCTATGTTAGCGTTGGAACTGGGTTCAGCACTAGCAAAAAATAGGTTACCCTCTGGAGTATTAATGTTAGGTGTGGCAATATTATTAGCCTCAATTCTGGTAAACAGGGTATCTTGACCAGTGAAGCTAGTGACAAGTTCAAGACGCGCTCTGTATGCCAGAGTGGTATTCTTGTCTGTAATTTCCGCATCATTGACGCGATCGCCTGACAACACATCACTGACCACAGCTACAACTTGTCCTTGTAGTTTGGTTGTGGTAGAAAACTGATTGGCTTCCAATTCAGCAGTGCGTGCTTCTAATGCGTCTACTCGTCCTCTAAGTGTCGCTAGTTCTGCGGAAAACTCTTCTTGCAGTTTTTGCAAGGTAGCTAAATCTTCTTTGGTGACTAGATCACCAGTGGCGGTAGCAATTAATTCGTTAACTCTGTCAAGACAAGCATTTACACCTGCGGCGAACTCATACCGTGTCATAGCGCGATTACCACGATATGTCCCGTTGGGATAGCCTGCAATACAACCATAACGTTCTACTAATGATTGCAATGCTTGGAATGCCCAATCTGTCGGTTGTACGTCTGATAATTGAGACACAGAGGTAACTTGTGACATTACCTGGTCTTGAGAAGAGTTATCAGTTTTGACAACTGGTGTGGTGGTGCTTGATGATTCATTGATTTCTGTTGGGGTGGATATTTCCCCCGCAAATGCAGCAGTACCAGAAAATAGCACCATGCTGCAAAAGACTGGACTAGCTAGTAAATACTTCGATAATTTCTGCATTTTATCCTCACACTCAAAATATACTGAATTTTTACTTGGTAACACCAATACCAAGCCTTGGCTATCACAGAGGTTCTGAAAATGGATTCCCAAGATATTAGCAGTACCTAACAAATTTTGTAACAGTAAAAATCAAGAATTCATAAATTTCTTGTTTTAAGTAGGAGTTATGTAAAGGTTAAGCTTAGTAATCTGCTTTGATTGTTGTTCACGCAGCGTTGCCTACTCATACTTACCTGTGTAGGTAGGCAGTAGAAGCAAGTTGCAAAATATCATTTAATTTCCGCATAGGGTTGCTAGTACAGCACATTCTTGTGATTACTTACGCAGAGTCATGTTATCATCGAAATGAGAATGAGAATTATTATTACCAAGATAATAAATTTCATTCTCACTCAAAATCTATACTTAAATTGCGATGGGCTGCGCCCCGCCGTAGGCGATAAGCGAAGCTTAAGCCTTTGGCTATCGCAGCAGTTTCAGCATGGTTGCGGAAGGAAAATACTATGCAAAAAGGCATTCTGTCTTTAATCACCTTACTAATGTTGTCAGTGACATTTGGTTGTAACTCATCCAACAACATTGAAAAGACATCTGCTCAACAGTCACCAAAGACACAGGAAGCTGCATCTAATCCTGTAGCACAGCCACCAAATATCAAGGTTGTAGCCACATTTTTACCGACTTATCTATTTACAAAAGCTGTGGCTGGAGATGCAGCAGAGGTAGACATATTAGTGTCTCCAGGGACGGAAGTACATGACTACCAAGCAACACCAGATAATGTCAAAGCGATCGCTACAGCAGATGTTTTAGTCAAAAATGGGTTGGGATTAGAGGAATTTCTGGAAAATACCATCAAAAATGCCCAAAATTCTAAATTGAAGCAAATTGATGCTAGCGCGGGAATTAAACCCTTAAATGAAATCTCACCAGTTGTGAAAGCCACAAAAGGTGAAAAAGACCACGACCATGACCATGCTGAGGGTAATCCTCACGTTTGGTTAGATCCAGTGTTGGTAAAACAGCAGGTAACAAATATTCGTGATGGCTTAATTGCAGCTGACCCAGCAAATAAAGCTACCTATGAGGCTAATGCTAGTGCTTACATTCAAGAACTAGAAAATTTAAATACTGAATTTCAACAGACATTACAAAAAACTCCTAACTGCACCTTTGTCACCTTTCATGATGCTTATCCATACTTAGCTCAACGTTATAACCTCAAACAAGTGGCAGTAGTGCAAATTCCAGAAGATCAACTTTCTCCAGTAGATATACAAAATACTATCAAAGCGGTGAAAAAGTACAACGTCAAAGCTTTATTTAGTGAGCCAGGAGTAGACAACAAATTACTCACCAGTCTTTCCCAAGACCTAAAGTTAACCTTGGGTTCACTAAATCCTTTAGAAAGTGGCGAAAAAGACCCCCAGTATTATTTCCAAGCCATGAAAGCTAACTTAGAAACCATAGAAACAGCCTGTAAGTAGGGGTGGGTTCACAGATATCCTCAATTATTCACGATGATTCTAGTAAACCCACCCCTACTAAAATCTAAAATCCAAAATATTTTGTAATTTGAATTCGGAGTGAAGCGACGTGACATCCCCTGTTCTCAAAGTTGAGGGATTAACTGTATATCAAGGTAATTATTTAGCTGTGCGGGATGTTTCCTTTGAGTTAAGACTGGGAACTGACACAGCTATAGTTGGCCCCAATGGTGCGGGTAAAAGTACATTAGTTAAAGCAGTGTTAGATTTGATTCCCCGCAGTAGTGGGAAAATTGAAATATTTGGTCTTTCTATCACTAGATTGGGGAATTTACGCCATTTTTTAGGCTATATGCCGCAAAATTTTGTCTTTGATCGCAGCTTTCCTATTTCGGTCAAAGAGTTGGTAGGTTTAGGATGGGTATCCACAGGTCGAAATAAATATTCATTTTTATCTCAACTACGAAGTCAACCCAAGGAAAAATCTTTAGCAGTAGCCGAAGCTTTGAGGAGAACAGATGCTTATCACTTGCAAAATCAAGCGATTGGAACACTGAGTGGTGGTCAACTCAAGCGAGTGTTGCTAGCTTACTGTTTAGTTATCCCTAGGAAATTGTTGGTACTAGATGAAGCCTTTGCTGGAGTTGATATGCAAGGTGCAGCAGATTTTTATGCGTTGCTAAATGAATTGAAACGGGAAGAAAATTGGACTGTTTTACAAGTTTCCCATGATATTGATATGGTCAGCCGTCATTGCGATCGCGTCCTTTGCCTCAATCAAACCGTTGTCTGTACCGGACAACCAGAAATTGCTCTCTCACCCCAAAATCTTTTAGCTACCTACGGCCCAGGATTTAGCCGCTACCAACATCATCATTAAATTCAAAATAAATTTGCTGTATCTCTTAATTACGAATTACGAATTATTATTCATCCTTTTCATCTAAGTGTTCAGCTACAGCTTGATAAAGATGAAAAATATGATTGTCATGAAGGCTATAAAATACATTACGTCCTTGTTTACGATACGTCACTAAACGCATAGTTCGTAAGTTGCGTAGCTGATGAGAAACAGCCGATTCACTCATTTCTAACAAAGCTGCTAGATCACTAACACAAAGCTCTTTATTTGATAAAAAAGAAAGAATCCTGAGTCGATTAGCATCTCCCAAAAAGCTGAAAAAATCTGCCATACGTTGAGCTTTTTCTGTTGTGAGTAGCTCATTTGGTATGGATTGAACAACATTAGTATCTATAAGAGAGTATTTGGTATTTGATTGCAGCATTTGGGTTAGTGGAATTGAATTTTGTATATTAAAAAGTATTTAAATTTATACTTATATATTACATTTTTTTGTCCAATTATGTAAACACAAACAAATATATACTTTATTTATCACTTTAAAAGTTGTAAAAATTCATATTATGTATCTAATTTATAGTTGCAATCTCAACTGGATAGCTGTAGCCAGTAGCAGTGATTTAATAGATTTATTACAATTCCCATTTATGCAGCGTGCGATCGCAGGTGCTATTCTCATGGGCATACTTGGAGGCTTGCTAGGTAGTTTTGTTACCTTACGCCAGTTATCATTTTTTAGCCATGCTGTTGGTCATGCCGCATTAGTAGGCGTAGTATTGGGTGTGCTGCTACAGATCAACCCCACTTGGATGCTGCTACCTTTTACCTTAGTGTTTGGGGTGATTGTTCTTTACTTGATTGATAAGACCGATTTAGCCAGTGATAGCGTACTTAGTATAGTGCTTTCGGGAGCATTAGCGATCGGTGTAATTCTGACGAATCTCATCCAAGGTTATCGCGGTAACTTAATGAGTGTGTTGTTTGGGGATATTTTGGCAATTGATGCTACAGACTTGATTTTAACAATGCTGGTATTAGTAGCTAGCAGCATATTCTTACTATCAACGCTGCAACAGCAAATTTTGTTAACGCTAAATTTAGATGTGGCAAAAGTTCAAGGTGTCCCAGTCCAATTGTATCGCTACGGGTTTGTGGTGCTGCTGGCACTGGCTGTAGCAGTAGCAATTAAAGCTGTGGGTGTTTTATTGGTGAATGCCTTTTTAGTCATTCCTGCTTCTACAGCTAAATTAATGAGTCACCACTTTAGCAACTTTCTAATCTTATCAACAATAGTTGGTGCTACTAGTAGCATTGCAGGTATTATTGTGTCCGGTGCTTTTAACCTAGCCTCAGGCCCTAGCATTGTGCTGGTTCAGTTTCTCTTGTTTGTGGCTGTGTTCACCTGGGTAAAATTGCGCTGGAAATCTGCCTAAATGTTTTTTTTGCTGAAACCCCTTGGCAAATCATTTTTAGTTTGCTAAGATTATTAATCGTGGCCAATAAAAAAACACGCCGGGATAGCTCAGTTGGTAGAGCAGAGGACTGAAAATCCTCGTGTCACGAGTTCAAGTCTCGTTCCTGGCACTTAAGAAATCCCTTGAAACCGAACGGTTTCAAGGGATTTTTTGTGTACCTTTAAATACAAAATGGTTGTGAAACGGGTGTAAAAAAAGATCAGAGGACTAATTACCCAGATTTCTCACAGGTGAGAAGTGCGGGAATACATTTTCGGATCATCCATAACCCAAAGAATCATTTTATAGATGCTGTTAACAAATTGAATTTAGAGTTTGACTACCAAGAATTACAAAAAAACTTTTAATACTAGAAACTAATAAATATTATTTTGCAGGATAGTTGAATAGAGATTCTTTACTTGCTAAACTAAAACTCTCTAATAAATTTTGAGATTCCCAGATACTTCATCTCCAGCACAGCCACAAAATATGCACCCAGCACAACCGATAGAACCATCATTGCCAGCACCTATTAGTGGTGATTGGTATTTACTCACTGTTCGTTCTAAAAAAAGAGACTCATTTTTAAAATATCTAAATCTTGCCATTGCTCAACATAATTTACAAGAATTAATTTTAGAAATAAAAATTCCGCAGGATAAAGTTTATGAAGATATTGTTTTGCTGAATTTAAGCAACTTTAATACTGCAAATTCTCAATTACAAAAAATTGATCATTTTCAAAGTCTTCAACGCAAACCATTACCATTGGCACAGGTTAGCCGAATGACAGGAAACTAATAATCTGCTTTGATGAAATTATCTTGCTATTAAACCCTACCTAAGCAAAAAAATATAACTACGCCACGCTAACCCAGCAAAAATTAACTACAGTTACTATACCTCATTAACTTCCTGAACTATCTCTAAAAACTTATATAGTTTGGGAAGTCTCATTTTTACGCCACGCCAAATCATAGCGATGACCTCCGGTGTGCGGAACGCCATCGCCACTGGCAGTGCAGCCTCATGAATATCCTGTAATTAAGCAGTCATCAAAAAATTAACAATCTTATGAATAATTTTGTGAAATCCCAAAATTATTGGAATGCGGCTTTTTATGAAAATCAACATAACTTCGTTTGGCAATACGGCGCAGACTTGCTGCAATTACTCAATCCCCAGCCAGGAGAATTAATTCTAGATTTGGGTTGTGGAACTGGGCAACTGACAGAAAAAATTGCCCAGTTAGGATCTGACATCAGGGGAATTGATAGTGCAGTAACAATGATTGAGAAAGCTAGACAAAACTATCCCCATCTGCCTTTTGATGTCGCTGATGCCCGCAATTTTCTAGTAGAACAGCCATTAGATGCGGTCTTTTCCAATGCAGCACTCCATTGGATCAAACCACCGGAAACTGCTACACGTTGCATATATCAAGCACTCAAACCAGGAGGACGATTTGTAGCTGAATTTGGCGGAAAAGGGAATATTAGCGCAATTATTACAGCTTTATATCGTAGATTAACCGCCAATGGTATTTCTCACCCACAAATACTGAACCCTTGGTACTTTCCCAGTATAGCGGAATACGTTACCATATTAGAAGCACAGGGATTTGATGTAATCTATGCCACCTTGTTTAACCGTCCCACTCCCCTATCGGAAACAGAGGCAGGTCTAGCAAACTGGATAAGGATGTTTGCTAATGATTTCTTTGTCGATCTATCTTCTGAACAGAAAACCCAAGTCATTTATGAGGTGGAAAAGAGTCTGCAAGAACAACTTTATCACCAGGGAATATGGACAATAGATTATCGAAGAATTCGCATAATTGCTATTAAAATTTAACTCAAACAGGAGTGAATTTAGCTATGCTTAGACAGAAAATACTATCATTACTAACCATAACTCTCAGCCCAATTTTATTTTTCTCAACTCGACCGTCAATAGCGGAGACTTCATCAATTACAAAATATTCAGATGCACCTTTAAATCTAGATTTACTTAATAACCCCCAAGGCGGTGTATTGACAGCCAATACCATTAAATTAACAGGACTAACTACTCCTAGTTTATGGTTAGCAAAAGAAATTTCTGAGAACAAGTTATTGGATAACTGGATAGCATATCCATCTACTCTAGCTGAACCTAGTAGAGTAGACCTAGTAGTTAATCAACAAATTTGGAGTTTGTTAGATTATCTAGAACGTTATGAGTTTGTGAATCGCTTGGGTAACACAGCCAGGAAAGACAATTATAATTTGCGGGTTTTTAATTATCAAGGGGATTTATTGGCAAGCTATACCTGTAAATTTCCGACTAATCCCACTGCTTGTAATATCCAGATGAATGTTCAGTATAAGTTAGGTTTAAACCGCTAGAGCAATAGTATAGTCACACACCAAAACTTTAAAAATCTGAGGGATAAAGAGGTTGAAAAAATATTTTGCTACAACCTAAATTTTATTAATTTGTAGTGAATTTACTAGGCAAAAGCTCTGCCTTTCTCCTCGCTAACCTCTGCGTGCCTCTGCGGTTAAAAAAACTTAAAAAGACACCATTCATTTAATCATTGCATAGTTATGCTTTGATTTTGGTAAATAAATTTTCATACTGTTTGTTAGTTTCTGGTGAAACAGGAAGCAAAAATTCACTTTTGTCGAAAACTTCACGACTATTCAATAACAAACTGGCGAATGATGGCTGAATATCAGAAGCGGTGATATCTTTAGCCATTGGAGAATTACTTTTAGTCTGTAAAGCAATTTGCTTGGCAATCTTTGTTTGCCAACAAAAATCAATCCATTGCGATGATAAATCGTCCTTACCTACACCCTTGGGACTGACCCACAAATCTGACCAAATAGCTGTCCCAGAATTGGGAATAACCATACTCAGTTTTGGATAACGACTTAAAATTGGTACTATGTCACTTGACCAACCAACTGCCAACCAAGTATCGCCCATAATTAAAGGTTCTAGGTAGGTATTAGAACTGTAGAATTTTACCTGTTGGTTTAAGGCTTTAAGTTCTGCTGCTAATTGTGGAACTGAGTCTAGATTTGTAGTGTTGTAGGATTTGCCTAGTTTCTTGAGAACTAAACCAATTACTTCTCTGGGTTGGTTGAGTAAAGAAAAATGCGATCGCAATTCGTCCCGCCACAAATCACTCCAATCCTGCGGCGTCCATCCCAATGCTTGAAACTTTTCTCGGTTATACACCATAACTGTACTACCCCAACGGTAAGGCGCAGCCCAAACCTTTCCTTGAGGATCTGGGAAACCTTGGTCGTTGCGTGTCACTAATTCTTGCCATCTAGAATCTAAACCAGGCCAATTCTTTAACTGTTTTGGTTCTAGTGGTTGAATTAACTGCTGTTCAATTGCTGTTTGCAGCCAATAATCTCCCAATGTTACCAAGTTAGCTAACGTAGGAGTTTGCGATTGTCTAAATGGGATGAAGCGACTCCATCCTGCATCTTCATTGCTTTTTGGTTTCGGCTGCCAAGTTTGCAATTGCTTAAAAGCATCTTGGATCTGTGCAACTGGAGCAAACTTAAGTTGCACCTGTTGTTGCAAATTATTACGAAATTTATCAACTACTTGAGCAGGAATAGAACCTTTCAATAATTGGACATTAAGTTGTGTTTGCTTGTTGTTACCACACCCAATTAATAGTTGTGAAACTGCCAATCCACCCATGCTAAGGAGAAAAGACCGCCGATTAATAGATTCGAGATGATACATATATAAAAATGTATAAGAATATATTATTGATTAACTAACACAAACATCCCCATTTTTCAACATAGGTGTAGGGCGCAGTGAGTAGTCCATTAGGCTGCTGTGCCGATTGGAAGGGACTGCGAACCCGGATGGAGAAGCAGAGGAGATAAGAAGTAATTTTTTGACGGTTAACTTTTTTCTGCTCAATGCCCACTTCCTTTTCTCCGCTAAGAGCTTAACATTGTCAGCATTTCTTCATGATTAGATTGTTTATTTATACAACTTTATGTTAATAAACCTAAAAATCAATCATATAGGTCGATAAGCAATAATTTGGGCTTTTAGTCTATTTTTCTGTCAATTTTAAAGCAAATCAAAGAGCCAGTGACTAGAGAAATTTGCCAGAAATAACCTCTAAAGCTTAATTAATCTCAATATCTAATGAGCAATAGCTGGAAACAATGTTGAGTCATGTATAAAAATAATTAGCTAAGTATCATATTCCCCTGAAAGATTTGAATAATTAAATAATTCATAAGTATGTTTAACATTGTCAGTAAATTGAATAACATATAGAAAATGTGCAGCCGAGGGTATTAAATGGAGCTATTACAAGAACAAATCTTAACTGTAAGTAATAAACTGGATGCCCTCTATCAGTTTATTGAGCAACTCGACTTAAAAGTGGCTCAAGTTGTTTCAGAATGCTCCTTAGCAAGAACAGAAGCAAAGGAAAATGTCCAGGAAAGTAGCGAGCCTACTTACTCCCAGTTCAAAGGACAGATCAAGTTCAATTCGGAACTAGAACACAAGGATGTATTAATAGACGGCGTTTATCTAGAAATGAATCGCCAAAGTGGAGAGAAAAATTTATCACCAGAAATTCAAATACAGAGACTAACAGCACAATTAACCGCAGCATACAATCGTATTGCAGCTTTAGAAGAACAATTACTTAGAGAGAGAATACATTAATAGTGCTGAGTTATAAGTGCTGAGTTATAAGTTGGGGATTGACTCAAAATTCAGCATGGGATTTTGCCTGGCTAGACTAAAAAAATTTATAACTTTTGATTATTAATTTGGCTTAGTTGTTCAATTTGGGCTTCGATCGCAGCTAAAAGTTGCTCTTGCTGCCAATTTTGACTGAGATTGGCGGCTATACAAGCTGCGCCAGCACCAACTCCTTCCTTAACAAATCCCCGTTCATAGGCTTGGAGTTGGGGGTAAGAAGAATTAGCAAAACTCAAACTGGTAGCTAGTAAGGGAGGAGTTTGACTATCAGAATATTTGCTATTTTTGCCTAAACTGAGGGCGAGATTAACTGTATCACCCGTAAAATCTTCCGCTACCCATCGGGTTGTACCTACAACTACTGCGGTTGGTTGCCAAGATAATTTATAAGTCTGTGCGATCGCACTAGTGAGAGCATAAACCGCCAGCATTTGCGTCCCACCAGCCAACATTACACCACAACGACGACTAGCGGCGATCGTCATCCCAGCTACTACTATCTGCATCGGATCACCAACCGCCGCAACTAATTCTAGCGGATCAATTGGAGCAGGAGAAAGTAGAGATTGGGATTCTCCTTTGCTTTTCATACTCTCCAACCCTTCCTGCACCACTTGCCATTTTTGTTCGTGGTTACAAATAGGGTGGCTACTATTGACTTTTCCGACTGCGTTTATACCCAAGCCCGTTAAAATCGCTAAAGCTGTTGTAGTCCCACCAACAACACATTCACTCAAAATCAGATATCCTTTTTGATTTTTGTCCGCCAGGCGATCGCCCCAAAGCAGTCCT
The DNA here is from genome assembly GCF_963920945.1 of Anabaena sp. CCY 9402-a. Classification (NCBI taxonomy): domain Bacteria; kingdom Bacillati; phylum Cyanobacteriota; class Cyanophyceae; order Nostocales; family Nostocaceae; genus Anabaena; species Anabaena sp. CCY 9402-a. Next base: position 32,057 of record NZ_CAWUDL010000011.1, on the reverse strand, counting down.
TGCTTAAATAATTTGTGTACAGTTGTTAACTCTATTGCTGTGCCTGTACTTAAACATCTAGCTGGACAACCGCCCAAATCAATGAGTGGCATAGATACAATTTGAGGCAATCCAGCATCAAATAAATATACTGGTATATTTAGCAACTCCACAACAGCGCGAGAAATCAACACAGGTGATGCTCCCGCCGTCAGTGGAGGTAAAGGATATTGGGGTTTGTGTTCTGCACCGTAGTATAAAAATTCAGCATCAGCACAGGCAGTATATTTCCGATCCTCTGGAGTGCAACCAGCTGCGGAAATTCCAGGAATCAACCCAGTTTCCGTAAAACCTAAAACACAAGCAAACAGAGGAACATGACCGCGATATTGCCTCAGCCATGCCTCACCCTGTTCTTTTTCGGTATAGATGTGAATCATACAATTTAAGTGCTGAGTGCTGAGTAGTGAGTGCTGAGTAGTGAGTGCTGTTAGCGGTAGCGGTAGCGCGGCGTTTAGTCGGTGCTGAGTCCTGAGTCCTGAGTGCTGATTGTATTTTTCTCCCCCTGCTTCCCCTGCTTCCCCTGCTTCCCCTACTTCCTCTGCTTCCTCAGTCCCCAGTCCTCTTCAATAATCCATCAAAACTTGTACCCAATGTGGTGGACGGGGGATAGGATTGCCTAGTCGATCTAACAATAACGATGCGGCTAAATGTACTACAAATAGGTAGATAAAGTTATTAATAATAATCAAGGCTACTGCCCCCATCTGAATGAAAAATACATTGGGGCTAGCTAATAATCCCAACTTGAGGAATAGCCACTCTGTTAGTTCTGTGACTTGGTTGATTATATAAATCCATAGGTCTTCTCCCGATAACACAGATAGCAACCACAGGCGAAAAAATACGCCTAAAGTACCTAATAGCGTCCCCAAGGTGATAGATACTAGCCAAGGAACACGACGATACCATGTAGCCCCAAGTAGCACACCCATAAATGCAAAGGGCATAACAAATAATAGACTGCGAACTGGCCCCATCAGTACCGATAGGAGTAACCCAGAGGTGACAGCCGCCATCCATGCAGCTCGTTTGCCCCAACGCAGGTAAACTAAAGCGATCGGTACAGGGAAGAATATCCGCAACACTGGCCCTAGGGGAAAGTAAAAATTGATGAACCAAATCAAGCTAGCCGCACTGGCTAAAAATGCTGTTTCTACCATTCTTAAGGGTGCATCAACTTTTAATTGCGGTTGCTTTAACTGTGCTGGCTGATCTGGCCATTGATGGGGTGAAGGTTGAGACTCAGGGGATGGATTTTCCTGTGAGTCATCTGGCAGAGAATCTAAAATACTCATCTGGAAAAAGTTGTTAAACGATCATTTTCTCTAAGGCTGACAAATCTGGGATACAAATGTTGTCTTGATCTCGCTTAATCAAGCCTTTTTTTTCTAGTCTTGTCAATACTCTAGTGACTGTCTCTCGCGCTAATCCACTCAAACTACTCAGTTCTCTGTGGGGTAAATTGGGAATTTCTGTTCCTGTTTGTCCGCGTTTTCCTTGGCCTTCTGCCAAAAACAGTAATGTGTCTGCTACCCGTGACAGACTATCAGATTCTCGCAACCGCAGTCGTCGATTTACTTGTCGTAAACGCCGAGCCATAAGTTGTGATAAGTGGACTCCCGCTAAAGGTTCTGCATAGATTAACTTCACAAAATCCTGGGATGGCATACTGCCAATTATTGTAGGAGTTAAGGTGATGACATCTGTAGAGCGGGGTACTTCATCTAATGCCGCCATTTCGCCAAATAATTCCCCTTTACCAAGAATATTTAATGTTACTTCTTTGCCTTCTAGATTGTAGGTACGGATTTTGACCCAGCCATCGACTATAAAATACACAGAACCACCCCAATCATTTTCTAGCAGAATCACTTGATTAGCTGGGTGTGTGCGTGTCACAAGATGGTTAAGGGCTATCTCCACTGAGGTTTCTGGTAACCCTTGAAAAAAGGGAGCTGAGTTTATCCACGGATTTTCTTCCATTACGACATTATTTAAAGCGGTTATATAAAACAAGCAAGAACGCTAAGTTTTGCCTAAGCGTGATAAATACATTTAATTGTAAAAGAACACTAAGTTATATTACACAAGCAGGGGCTTTAGAGTGTTTTTTCTCAACAATTGTGACCTACTATTATACAGTCTGTACTTTCTTACACACTGTTTTCGACTTGAGGAGTAATCCGGGAAAAGGCCAGCTGCATTGCTAACAGAAGTACTCAAAAATATAACTAAACAACAATTATGATACTCAAAGTTGCTAATTTTTGCTAATTTAAAGTTTTTGCGGTTGGCTAGCGAAAGGTAGTCAGTAATCTGGCTTGGCGATTTGGATTTTTTTATGTTTTTATACTATTGAAGTTATCAAGGCGATGTTATCCCCTTAAGAACTACCTGATACGAGCAATCTAAGAATACTTTTGTGTTCTAGGATTACTACTTGCTCAAACATATGTTACTAAATGGCGATGGCATAACCGCCCAGCATAGCTGATAGCCTCCGGCAAATTTACATAATGCTACAACTTGCAGTTATCCATCAAACAATTACACTGAGTTACATTTAACACTTAAGTAGTTGTAAATTAATTTCCACCATCGGTTAACCTAAAATTTTAGCTAAGGTAATTTAAAGTGACTTTCCGCAACGATGAAATTCAAAAACTAATTGCAGATATTGACAACTTACTGAACAGCAATGGTAAGCGCCTGTCTAGGCTTCTGTCTAGTCAGGCGCAAGAGCCGAAAGAGGTTTTAGAAAGAACTCGCGATTTTCTAATTCAGCTACAAGAGTCTGAGAGATCAGAACACTCTCAACAAAATTGGTCTGTGGGACAGTCTCAAAAATCGCCGTTGTTGGAGAAGTTTATCGACCAGGGTCAGAATCAGGCGACATCACCACCAATCGCAAGTCATCAAGAATCTACTCATTCCCTCACTGAACAAATAAAAAATGAATTGTTGACCTGTATACAGCCATTGCAAGCAGAAATTACAGCACTGTTGCAAGAGCGGACAGTTTTGGCACAAGAAATTAGACAGCTAGAGCAAAGGCGACTACATAACTACTCTTTAAGTCAACAACTGGCAAACCAAGAGCAAATCATTACCGAATTTTTACAAGTGCTGATGAGTCGCCTAGCACCAGCGTTAATGCCCAAAATAGCTGAGGCAAGAGTAAATTATTCTAGTGATGTTAATAATCATCATCAAAGCGATCTAGAACCTACAACTGCTACTAATCAAGCCTTCTGGGAATCCTCATCACAAACAGAACACTTAACGCAACTAACTCAAGACTTAGATCAACGTTTGTTGTCTTTGGACGGCACTGTAAATGTTGTTTTTGATGCCTTACAGCGAAATGTTAATACTTATCATGAATCTTTATCTCAAGCACTCGTAAGAATGCACAGTCGGGGTTTGCAAGGCGAACAATTGCTGGTAAGCCTACTAAATAATTTGACGCAACATATACAGCAAAATTTATCTAGTTTTTCAGCACCTACTCCTAAGTTAGAAAATCAAACTCCTGCTGTTTCACCATCAAGCGTTAGTCCAGTTGCTCCAGACTTATTGCAGCCAACTGACGTTAACCTATCTGTAGAATCGGAACTTTTATTTACAGACAATATCAATGAAGAATCTCCCATCTTAGCAGCAGATTTAGATGCAACAATGAGCGATCGCGTTCCGCCCACCATAGGCGTTGGCGCAGCCTCTGTCTCCGAGACGATCCGCGAACATGAAGATAGTCTGCAACCGACGGTCGATCATCGCCTGTTGGAAACGGCCGAATTTGAGGACTTAATGACCGATGAATTAGATAAAATGCTTTTGCAGCTTGGTGTTGATGAGTCTATATCTGCTGAAAATTTGACTATCCCAGATATTTTATCTGAGGATAGTGGGGAATCAACTGATGATGAAGTTGATCGGATTTACGCCAGTTTATTTGGTAGTGATAATTATTTAATTAATGCCCTTCTGGAATTAAATTCCGAGTCAGTAATGGCCGATTTACCAGGGTTAGAGGAATCTGATAGTGTAGCGATCGCACCTCAAAATATTCTCTCCGAGGTCGATACGGCGGCAATGATGCCAGAAGCCTGGTTTGACGAATCAGATACTGATTTTTTTGATGATACTAACCCTGAGAATATCCCAGATCCGCCCATTGAATCCACAGACTTATTATTATTTGCAGAACCAACTCCAACTAGTAGTTTTGTAGACGCGGTAGACTTGCCAGCAATACAGCCAAGCCATGAAGATACAATTACATCTTTAACAGATTTATTTGCAGATGTAGATATTGAAGAACTGGCGAAAAGCTGGCAATTAGAGGAAACTGCCCCACCGCCCACTCTCTCGACACCAGAACTTGTGATTGCAGAACAGTTACCAGTAGCTTCTGCTGTCGAGGATGTGAAAGCTTTAATTGTGGAAACAGTTGAGCAAAAGCCACCAGCATTAACTCACAAAGAACCGGAACAGCTACCAGCACAATTTATTCCGGCTTCACCCCAAGAAAATTTACTGTCACCAGAAGTCACTCAATTAGCCAATCTCCCCGAAATTGCTCTGAACGAAGAGCAATGGCTCAAATTACACCAAGATTTGGCCAAGCTTGACGAACCAAACCCACAGACACCACAATCACCAATAATTGGGTTGGAAAGTGCGGAGTTTTGGGTAAGCGATGGGCTACGCGATCGCCAACAATTAGATCAAGAAGTAACAGAAAATACCTTGACTGTGGACTTCTCCCCGCCAGAAGTTTCCCCAGCTAACCCCATTTCCACACCACAAACAGAAGCGGCCTTAGACTTTAGCCCCACTGAAAAAAAAAAGGAAGTCACAACAACCGCTTACGACAGTTCTGTGATCACTCCTGATAGTCCCATCGATAGTACAGAAATTGCACCTGATACTCTAGACTCCGTTTGGTATTTAGGCATTGATTTGGGGACTACAGGGATTTCTGCCACTTTATTAAATCGCTCTACTGGCGTTGTCTATCCGATTTGTTGGTCAGCAGAACAGCAACCGGGAACGAATAACTTCCAGCAATCCTTCCGTTTACCCGCAGAAGTTTATCTGCCTAACACTTCTTTACCTCCCAAACAGACTGACGGCAGCGATGAGAAAGCATCTCAGCTAAAAAATCATCTTTATTCAGCACAGTTAAAACCATATTTACAGGTAGCGATTCCCTATAAAAATGAGCAACAAAAATGGCAACCTGTATTGCAATTTAACGAATTTTCAGCAGGCCCGTTAATTTGGATAGTGCGATCGCTCTCGAAGTTACTTTTGACCCTGAAAGCAGACCGTGACAGCACAACTCAAGGGTTAATTGCCACAGCCGTAGGCTTGGATGAAAGCAGCTTCCACAGCATTATTGATCAGATTGCTGGTGTGATTTGTAACTCCCCCTCTAGTTGGTCTGAACAATATCGCTTCAATGTGCGGGAAGCTTTACTCACAAGTAGATTAGTCCAACATCCCCAGCAAGTATTTTTTGTAGAAGAAGCGATCGCTAGTCTACTGAGTATCCTCAATGGTGCTAATGGTGAAACAGTACAATTTAGCACCAATGAAGGTTTAACCCCGGCTCAAAGCAGCGATTATGCGATCGTCGGCAATACTCTCGTGATTAATATTGGTGCAACTGCCACAGAAATGGGATTGGTCGATGTACCAGATAGGTTAGAACAACTTACCCACAATCATTTCATGCTTCATGGTTTTGCCTATGCCAGCAAAGGGATTGAGCAAGACATTATCTGTCAGTTATTATTACCACCCAAATACCGCCAATCGCGTGGAGAAAACCCAGAAGATCACCAAAAAATCCATAGTAACCCTTGGCAATGGCAATCAGCCTTTCCAGATTTAGACGAAGCGCAGTGGGAAAGTTTGGGTTTAGAAGATTTAGAATTACCGCGTGTGGGAGAACCAGATATCGAAGCGCGGATTCTCCTACAGCAGCGTCTCGAAAGTTCCCTACTAGGACAAGCTGTACTAGATGCAGCCCTAGCTTTAAAACTGATTTTACAACGCCAAGAGACTTTTAGCTTTGAATTGGCTGACCAACGCTGGATTTTACAGCGTCGAGATTTAGAAACTCAAGTATTTGTCCCCTTTGTTCGTCGCCTCAACCGGGAATTAAATAAGTTGTTAGTAGCGCGTGGTATTCCCACTGAAGCGATTAACCAAGCCATTTTAAGTGGTGGAGTAGCAAATTTAGGCGTAATTAATCGTTGGTTGCGGCAGAAACTCCCCAACGCCAAGATGATGCAAGATACGTACCTAGGTGACAACGGCATTCCTAACTGTAGTCGTGTCGCCTATGGTTTGGCTGTACTACCTCTACATCCCCAAGTTTTAGAAGAATCTCGCCATCAATATACAGATTATTTCCTGTTTACAGAATTACTGCGGCTTTTACCAGACCGAACTCTGGCATTTGGGGAAGTTCTACAACTATTTGAGGCTCGTGGTATTAATACCAGCACTTGTCAACAAAGACTTTTGGCTTTCTTAGAAGGAGAACTACCTCCAGGTTTAATTCCTGTCTCCCCCGAATCTACTTGGCTTACCCAAGACTCTCAAGCTAATTCAGATTATCAGGCGATCGCCTCCACACCCCTGTTTGCAAAACAAGGTAATCTCACCTATCGTCCCAATTTCTCGCAACTGCAAATTTTCCACCGCTATCTAAATGCAATAAAAGCCAGCACTCAGCAGTCCTTGGATGAACCGTACACTATTAATTTTAGGGGTGTAGGGGTGTGTAGGGGGAGATAAGGTAGAATTTTTACCAGTTCTAATTACGAATTACGAATTACGAATTACGAATTATCCCTTAACTCCACTACCCGTGTCGGTAGCTACGATATAACGCTGTAAAACTAGGAATACTAACAAAACAGGTGCGATCGCAATTACTGAACCAGCCGCTACTAAACGCCAGTCTAGAGAAAATGTCCCTGCTAACTTGGCTACTCCCAAGGGTAAGGTGTATAAATTTTCATCTTGAATGACGATCAAAGGCCAAAGAAAGTCACTCCACGAACCGATAAAGACGAAAATAGCGAGAGTTACTAGGGCTGGTCTAACGGCTGGTAACATAATATGCCACCACAAGCCTAATTCTGAACTACCATCCATCCGCGCGGCTTCTTCTATCTCTTTGGGAACTCCCATAAAAGCTTGTCTAAGTAGGAAGATACCAAAGGCAGAAGCCACGCTGGGGAAAATCATTCCCAAATAAGTATTTCTCAGCCCTAACTGGACTGTCAAAATATACAAGGGTATCATCACAATTTGGAAAGGAATCATAATCGTAGAAACGATCGCAATAAAGATTCCATTCCTTCCCGGAAATGATAGCCGTGCTAAAGGGTAAGCAGCTAAGGAGCAAAACAGCAGATTTAAACCTACAGTCAACATTGCCACCAATGTACTGTTATAGAGGTACTGCCCAAAAGGTAAAGATTGCCACACCTTAGAGAAGTTTTCTAAGGTAGGTTGACTGGGTAATAACTGCGGTGGCGACTGTAAAATATTTTCTGTCGGTGATTTTAAAGCAGTGCTGATCAGCCACAGTAGAGGAAAGAGTGTGATGATTGCGATCGCACCTAATAAAAAGTACATCATCACAGGTGGCATTCTCGTATTTTTCAATCGAAAATTAGTCACGTCGCTTTCCTCCAATCCAAATTTAAAATTAACAAATTACGTAAAGCCTGCGGCATAGCTGCGCTTAGAACGTAGCGAGGCGCAACCCATTACGAATTAATATAAAATTCCGTTTCAGTAGCCACAGCAAGTAAAGGTTGATCCCAAGGTTGAATAGGTAGTTGAGTTAAATAAGCAGATTCAAAGACAATTCCTACCGTGGGCTTGTTTGCCCATTCGGTCGAACTCAACAAGCGATCGTAATAACCACCACCATAACCTAGACGATATCCACGGCGATCGCAAGCAACACTAGGAACAATAATTAAATCAACTTCTTGTGGATTGATAGTTGGTGTTTCAGGATGGGGTTCTTGAATGCCGTAGGAATTAATCTGTAACGATTCCCCAGATTGCCAACTATGCCAGTGTAGCGATTGACCGATGCAGCGCGGAAATCCCCAGCGATATTGATTATCTGCAAATAGGGGACTAAGATCAGGTTCTTGGCGAAAGCTGAAATAAGCAAGTATGGTTTTGGCTTCGGTGAAGAGGGTAGAAGCTTGTAAAAGTTTACAGATGCGATCGCTTTTTTCTCGCCATTCTCTAATAGACATCGACTGTCGAGTTTTTAAAAGAGTCCGGCGTAATTTTACCTTATTTAGTTGATGATCAACTTTGTCCATTTAGATTCGTTTAGTGCATCAAGTTTAAATTGATGGATAAGTAAGTTTGTAGTAAGGACTTTAGTCCTGATTTTTCTAAGGACTAAAGTCCTTACTACGAACAGTCAAAACTAAATTGACACAGTAGTAGTTTAGGGTTACAGAACCCCGGCTTCTCTAAAAAACCGGGGTTCTAAATTTGCACTTAACTAAACCGTATGCGGTTAGAAGTTACAATGACCTATTCCTTAAGCAGCATTTTGACGATACCAGTCAATAGTATTCTTTAATCCCTGCCGGAAATCGATTTGCGCCGTGAAATTAAAAGCTTGTTTTGCCCGTTCAGTATCCAAACAACGACGAGGTTGACCATTTGGCTGATCTGTTTGCCAAATTATTTCACCGTCAAATTCCATCAGTTCGCAAATTAAGGTGACTAAATCGCGGATAGAAATTTCATAACCCGTTCCCAAGTTAACTGGTTCGGAGTCATCATAAAATTGTGTCCCCATAACAATGCCTCGTGCCGCATCTTCTGAATAAAGAAACTCGCGGGTAGGGCTACCATCACCCCAAACTGGAAGTTGTTTGTCTCCCCGAACTTGGGCTTCATAAACTTTATGAATTAAAGCGGGGATGACGTGGGAACTTCTCGGATCAAAATTATCTTCAGGCCCGTATAAATTTACTGGTAGTAAGTAAATACCATTAAAGTTGTACTGCTGACGATAAGATTGCAGTTGTACTAAAAGTGCTTTTTTGGCCACCCCATAGGGAGCATTAGTTTCTTCTGGATAACCATTCCACAGGTCATCTTCTTTGAATGGTACTGGGGTAAATTTTGGGTAGGCGCAAATTGTACCCACACAAACGAACTTTTCTACGCCTCCTTGATAGGCCGCATGGATGAGTTGAGTCCCCATGATCAAGTTGTCGTAGAATAACTCGGCTGGTTTTTCGCGGTTGAGACCGATACCACCGACGTGAGCCGCTAAGTGAATGATGATATCTTGCTGGTCTACTGCGCGTTGACAGTTTTCTAAGATACGTAAATCTAATTCCCGCGATCGCGGTACAGTAATCTTGGCTACGTCAGCCCCAGCTTTGCACAGCTGATCTATGACCTGACGACCTAAAAACCCTGCCCCACCAGTCACGAGAATCCGTTTATTTTGTAGCTCTAAGGCGGTCATATTGTTATCCTTGGCAAGAGTTCATTAGAAGTGCATAGCACCCAGTTCTTGACGAATGGTAGCAAGGTCTTGGGGCAGGAGTGAACCACCATTACCATTGGGTGAAGTTTGACCTAATACTTGCAAGTCTGCTTCTACCATCAGTGAAACTAACTCTTTAAACGTGACTGAAGGCTTCCAACCCAATTTTTGCTGGGCTTTGGTAGGGTCGCCAATTAATAAATCTACTTCTGCTGGACGGAGATAGCGATCGTCAAATTCTACATAATCTTGCCAATCGAGATTTACGTGATTAAAAGCTAGTTCGAGAAATTCCCGGACTGAATGGGTTTCACCTGTGGCAATCACATAGTCATCTGGTTGTTCTTTTTGCAACATCAACCACATTGCCCGCACATAATCTTTCGCATAGCCCCAATCTCTTTTGGCATCGAGATTACCCATGTAGATTTTTTTCTGCTTGCCAGCCACAATGCGAGCAATTGCCCTGGTAATTTTACGAGTAACAAAGGTTTCGCCTCGTCGCGGTGATTCGTGGTTAAACAAAATCCCATTGCAAGCAAACATTTTATAAGATTCACGGTAATTTATCGTTTGCCAATGGGCGTAAACTTTTGCACAGGCGTAGGGACTGCGGGGGTAGAAAGGTGTAGTTTCGCTTTGGGGTACTGCTTGCACCAAACCATACATTTCTGAAGAACCAGCTTGATAAAAACGTACCTCAATCCCAGTCCGGTGTTGATAGTCGCGGATGGCTTCCAGCAATCGCAGTGTTCCCATCCCTACTGCATCTACTGTATATTCTGGAGAATCAAAGCTCACCCGCACATGGGATTGTGCGCCCAAGTTGTAAATTTCTGTAGGCTGGACTTCTTCTAGAATCCGTCGCAGAGTTGTACCATCTGTCAAATCACCGTAATGCAGAAATAACCGCACGCCTTCTTTATGGGGATCTTCGTAAATATGGTCAATACGGTCAGTATTGAAGGTAGAAGTCCGGCGAATTATACCATGCACTTCGTAGCCTTGCTCTAGTAAAAATTCACTCAGATAAGAACCATCTTGACCAGTAATACCAGTGATTAAGGCGCGTTTGTTTTGCGTCATGCTTTCTTTATTCCTTTTTGTCCCTATTAAATATATGTAGTCCAATTTACACAACGTAGCAGCTAATTGCCAAATTGCCTAATGGGAAACCTACGAGTTTTAAGGATAGGTGGATTCTATCGTAAATAAATATACTGACAAAAAAGTAAATTTTATGCAGAAATCTACCCTTAAGTCGCTTTGATAAAGATATGTAGAGCTTTGATAAAGATTTATCTTTGTGAAAAATTCATACATTTAGGAATGTTTATGAAGAATGAATAAACCGAGTAATTAAAATCTCAGAACTTTAGAGATCAAATAAAATTACGTATGTGATTTCTAATCAGATAAAGCAAAGCTTCAAAATCTCAGTATAGCTCAGATACCAAGATTATTTTTGACAACTAATATTTTAGTAATGTTATATATATTTTAGATGTTGCTAATGCCATGTATGAAATATAACTTTATAAGATAATAAATTTCTATGGCAACAATTATTGAGAACTAACAAAAGTAATAAAAAATGTCATATGAACAATCAAACAACAACTAAATTACCCATTCACTTCAATTCTGATAAAGTAGGCAAAGTCTGGCGCGTACCTTACCAACAACGCGCAGCCGAAGCAGAATTATGGGCAGAACAACACAGCATCAAACCTGCATCTGTTGATGAAATGCGTATTTGTCTATTATTGATAGATGTACAAAATACTTTTTGTATACCTGAATTTGAATTATTTGTTGGAGGTCAATCGGAAACGGGAGCAGTAGATGATAATCGACGATTGTGTGAGTTTATTTATAAGAACTTAGGCGTAATTACAAAAATTATTCCTACCCTAGATACCCATACAGCCATGCAAATTTTTCATCCTATTTTTTGGTTAAATAAGGCAGGCGAACATCCAACACCAGCAGCTACTAGTATTACTCCAGCAGATATTGAAGATGGTATTTGGCAAGTGAACCCAGATATTGCGAATAGTATTAATAGCAACTATGAATTATTGACAAAACACGCCTATCATTACGTTAAGCAACTCAGTCAAGATGGTAAATATCCTTTGACAGTTTGGCCTTATCATTCTATGTTAGGTGGCATTGGTCATGCTTTAGTTTCTGCGGTGGAAGAGGCAATATTTTTCCACTGTATTGCACGGCGAAGTCAAACACAATTTGAAATTAAAGGTGACAATCCGTTAACAGAAAACTATTCTGTTTTACGTCCAGAAGTCTTGCAAAGTTTTGACCAAAGTCTACTTGCTAACAAAAATACACGCTTAATGCAGCAACTTTTAGAATTTGATGCAGTGATTGTTGGTGGTCAAGCTAAAAGTCACTGTGTAGCTTGGACAATTGATGATTTATTAACAGAAATTCAACAGATAGATCATACCCTTGCTCAAAAAATCTATCTACTAGAGGATTGTACTTCGCCTGTTGTAGTACCGGGAATTGTAGACTATACAGAACAAGCAGATGCAGCATTTGCTCGATTTGCAGCAGCAGGCATGAATATTGTCAAATCCACTGAATCTATCTGCAACTGGCTAAAAAATTGTAGGTTGTGTTAAGAGGATGTTTGAAAAGTCTGTTTCTTTGTCATTCCTATATAGGACTTACGCACAAATTACGTAATAACAAACCACAGAGGCACAGAGAACACAGAGAAATAAGGGTTTGAGAGAGTTTTTGCGTAAGTCCTGCTATAAAAAAAGCGATCGCTCCCCAAATAGCGATCGCCTTTTTTCAATCCATCTACAATTTTTAAACCAAGAGTGTTTGTAATAGTGGTTTTTCTGGGGACAATTTACCTGTCCTTAGCCATTCTGATAATTCTTCTGGGGTTTGAGCTTGCTGGAGACGTTCCCGTAGTGAAGCACCTTCGAGGATTTCTTTTTGCAACAATTCCTGTGCTGTCTCTTCTAATAAATCACGATTGTATTGCAAAATACTCAAGGCGATATGGTGGGCATTATCGACAATCTGCTTAACTTCGCGGTCAATTTCTTCAGCCACTTTGGGACTAATAGAACGGCGGGGATTACCGTAACCTTCGATAAATTGTTGTTGAGTTTTCTCAAACGCCACTGGCCCTAGGTGGTCACTCATTCCGTAAAGGGTAACGTAGCGTTCTGCTAAATCCGTGGCTTTTTGAATGTCATCACTCGCACCGGTAGAGACTTTACCAAAGACAACTTCTTCGGCGGAACGTCCACCCAACAAGGTAGCAATGCGACCGCGAATTTCATCTTCGATCATCAAGAAGCGGTCTTCTTCGGGCATTTGAATTGTATAACCCAATGCACCGACACCACGGGGGACAACAGAGATTTTTTCAACTCTACCAGCACCAGGCATCAACGCCCCGATGATGGCGTGACCGACTTCGTGATACGCTACAGTTTTCTTCTCGGTTTCGTTCAAAACACGAGAGCGTTTTTCTAATCCAGCAACTAAACGCTCAATGGCTTCATTAAAGTCTGCCATTAGCACAGCTTGGCGATTTTGTCGTGCTGCTAACAGTGCAGCTTCATTAACGAGGTTGGCTAAATCTGCACCAGCAAAGCCGGGAGTTTTGATCGCGATATTACCCAAGTCAACATCATCAGCCAATTTGACATTTCTGGCGTGGACATTGAGAATTGCTTCCCGACCAATTTTATCAGGACGATCAACCACAACTTGACGGTCGAAGCGACCAGGACGGCGCAAAGCTGGGTCAAGAACTTCGGGACGGTTGGTAGCGGCGATAATAATTACCCCTGTGTTGGCATCAAAGCCATCCATTTCGGTGAGTAACTGGTTCAGGGTTTGTTCTCGTTCATCGTTACCACCAACAAAACCGCCAGCACCACCGCGAGATTTACCTAGTGCATCTAACTCATCGATGAAGACAATACAGGGAGCTTGTTTTTTGGCTTGTTCAAACAAGTCACGCACCCGCGCCGCACCCACACCCACAAATAACTCAATAAACTCTGAACCAGAGATACTGAAGAAGGGTACGCTAGCTTCTCCTGCGATCGCTTTTGCTAATAGTGTTTTACCAGTTCCCGGCGGCCCCACTAACAGCACACCTTTCGGAATTTTTGCCCCTAATTTAGTATATTTCCCAGCATTTTTCAAGAAATCAACGATTTCTTCCAATTCAGCTTTAGCTTCATCTACACCAGCTACATCGAGGAATTTTACCCCAGTGCTACCTTCAGAGTAAATTCGGGCTTTGCTTTTACCTACCGTCAATGCAGCCGGGCCACCACCTTGACGATTCATTAAAAAGCCCCAAATGCCAAAGAAAATCAACGGAGGAGCAACCCAGCTAAGTAAAGTGCCAATCCAACCATTTTGGTTTGGTGGGGGTGCAGCAAACTCGACGTTATTTTCACGGAGAATTTTAGGTAAATCTAAATCAATAGCTACTGGTGTGGTGATGAATACCTGCTCAGTGGGTTGCCCATCTGGGGTTTGAGTTTTGAGAGAATACTCAATGCGATCAGCTACGCTGGGCGGGTACGCCATCGCCACCCACAATCGCCCGATTTACATTACCAGCTTGGACTTGAGCAATAAAATCACTATAGGGGACTTGTGGCGATCGCTGTCCAAAGAAACTTGGCACAATAAAATTCAGTAGTAAAAGCAAAGTCAGCAGAATCAAAAAACTGCCACCGAATTGCGGTAATCTAGGCGGTTTAATTTTTTTATTATTATCAGTTTCCACAGGCATTTTGATATTACCTCAATTTGAATTACGAATTACGAATTACGAATTACGAATTGATCAGTCCCCTGTCACCTAATTTGTAAAGGTTTGTGTAGTTATAGATTTATTGTAGATACTAGATAATGCAGCCTAAATTAGTGGACACCCCACCGCAAAATGTGTATTGCCGTACTCTTAAGGATAATCAGATGGGTTTTATTGTGAAGTTGCTGGTACTCTCAGCATTGTTATCAGCGTTGATTAAGTATGCAGCACCGAGTTTACCGATTCCCTCAACGGATGCTATTGCTTTAATTATCGTTTTGTTGCCTACAGTAATGATAGCGATCGCTCTAGCCTGGCGATTCCAAACCCAAAAACAAACTTAACTAAAAACCTCTAGGCGATAGCAACAAAAATCAGCTAACCTACTGGAACTGCTAGGAATCAGCATCACGCCAAAAGTTGGGAGTCAGCCTGTGAACCTTGGTCAATGGATCGGCTTAATCGCCATAGTTATCTCTTTATATATATTGTGGCAAATCAAAGAAGTTTTGCTACTGATGTTTGCTGCTGTCGTCTTGGCTACCACTTTAAATCGGTTAGCTAGGCGTTTCCAACGAGCCGGACTCAAGCGGGGATTTGCTGTTTTGCTGGCGGTAACTATATTTTTTGCCCTTGTGATCGGCTTTTTCTGGTTGATTGTCCCACCTTTTGCCCATCAGTTCAACGAACTCACCTCGCGCGTACCCCAAGGTTTTAACCGCTTTAATACTTGGTTAAATGAATTAAGACCCCGTATTCCACCGCAGTTAGTTTCCTATATACCGGATATCAATAGTCTGATCCAACAAGCACAACCTATTGTCAATCGTGTGTTAGGTAGTTCTTTTACCTTTGTCTCTGGTTCTTTAGAAGTTGTCTTAAAGGTTTTACTAGTCCTGGTGTTAACGGGAATGTTATTAGTTGACCCATTGGCTTACCGCCGAGTATTTGTACGCCTGTTTCCCTCATTTTATCGTCGCCGAGTCGAAGGGATTTTAGATCAGTGCGAACTCTCCTTAGAGGGATGGGTAACAGGTGCAATTATTGCTATGGGTGTAGTGGGACTAATGAGTGTTGTTGGCTTATCAATTTTGCAAGTGAAGGCGGCTTTGGCTTTAGGAGTTTTAGCCGGATTTTTAAATTTAATTCCCAATATTGGCCCAACACTGAGCGTAGTTCCAGCAATGGCGATCGCACTTCTAGATAATCCTTTGAAAGCTCTTGCTGTCTTAATTTTATACTTTATTATTCAACAGGTAGAAAGCAGTTTAATCACCCCTATTGTGATGGCAAAACAAGTTTCTTTGCTACCAGCAGTAACATTAATTGCCCAATTATTTTTCGTGACTTTCTTCGGCTTTTTAGGATTATTTTTAGCTTTGCCGTTAACTGTTGTCGCTAAAATTTGGGTGCAAGAAGTATTGATTAAAGATGTTTTAGATGAATGGAGAGATAACCATGCTCAAGAAACTGAGTTAGTGATAGTTTCTCACTCTCCTGAAGTTGATGAAAAATGGACAGAGGATAAACCAGCTAATAATTTAAATGATGATGCTTGATCTTAGGAAGATTAGTTAATTTTCCCCTTTCTCTAGTAGGGAAGAGGGTTAGGTTTTGCGTTAACTTTTCCACATAACGTAAAAAGCCAGGAAGTTCCTTCGTACTTTCATTTAAATTTATTCGAGCTAAAAAACACCGCCGCCAGCACAATTAAACCCAAAAGGACGAAGGGAACAAAGAGATTAGGTAGATCGGATAAATTCATTACGCAGCTGTTTTCAGGGATAATTCCTGTTATACAGCAAGCAGAGAACACGGGGGAATCATGATGACATCTCCAGACATGGTTATCTGGCTACAGGAGCGGACACATTTAGGTATTCTCTCATCAGAAGTGTTGAATGCGATCGCTCCCCTGATTCAAGCACAAGTTATACCCCAGGGAAGCACTCTGAGTAAAGAAGGTACTCCCCCAACAGCACTTTATATTCTTGTCGATGGTCAACTAGAAAGCGAAATTACTAATAAAAACAACCCAGTTTTCCCCTGTGGCTTCCTTCCAGGTGCAGTCATTCACCTCAAGGAATTACTTTTAGATGAATTGACCCCATGCACAATTACTGCTGTCACAGAATCTCACGTCTGGGTTATTCCGGCGGCTGAGTTTCGCGCTTTAGTTAGTCAATATCCCCAAATTACTCAGGCTATTTCTCGACAACTGGCGCAGGAATTAGCCCAGGTGACATCTGCGTTAACTTACGAACAAGAACGTTCCGTAGCTTTGCGACCATATTTAGTTACCAAAGCACAACGGGGAATTGTTGGTACAAGTCGCTATGCGGTGCGGTTGCGAGAGCAAATTCGAGAAGCGGCCTCTGACCGAGAACCTGTTGATATTTTCGGTGAACCTGGCTTAGAAAAAGATAATATTGCTGCCCTAATTCACTTTAGTTCTCCCAAACGACGTGAACCAATTATTAAAATCAATTGTGGGATTTTGCAAACAAGCGGTGCAGATTTATTTGGACGTGCTGGGGGAAAGCCGGGACTGTTGGAATGGTTAGGGGAAGGGACTTTAGTTTTAAACAATATTCAAGAGTTACCCCCAGAGTTATTACCGGCTGTGGCAAAGTTATTGAAAACAGGGACATATACCCCCGTGACTCGTCAGGGAGAAGCAACTGCTGCACCCCTGACTAGCAAAGCAAGGATTTTGATAGTTTCCGAAAAAGCCCAGTCTCAAATAGAACGCTGTGTGGGTCATATTATTAAAGTGCCACCGCTACGGGTACGAAAGGCGGATATTCAAGCACAGGTAGAATATTACACGAGTTTGTATGTGCGATCGCGTGGAGTTGCTAAACCCCGCATCACGCCAGAAGCCTTGCGTCGTTTACAATCCTATGATTTTCCTGGGAATCTCAAGGAACTGAAAAACCTTGTAGAACGGGCAATTGTGCAAGCTGGGAAGGGAAGAGAGTTAACAGAAGAAATTTTCTGGGCGGCTCAAACGAAGAAAAAGCAATTTCGAGTGAATCTGTTAAACCTGTATCCTGGATTACGGCGATTTTTGCGGAGTGATTGGTGGCCGGATAGAATTAACTATGGTTTTACTGTGGTGGGATTTGCGTTTATTGTGGGTGTGTTATTTCTAGGGCCGCAAACACGCGATCGCAATTTTGCTTTAAATTTATTTTGGGCTTGGTGGTGGCCTATCGGTTTATTTATCTTCCCCTTTTTCGGGCGGGTGTGGTGTGCTGTCTGTCCTTTCATGATTTATGGCGAAATCACCCAAAAACTATCTCTGTGGCTATTTCCGCGTCAACTCCAACGCTGGCCGCGAGAGAAGGCTGAAAAATGGGGCGGTTGGTTTTTGTTTGGGTTATTTACTCTCATTTTCCTCTGGGAAGAACTCTGGAATTTAGAAAATACTGCCTATCTTTCCGCCTGCTTACTGTTATTAATTACCTCCGGGGCGATGATTTTCTCAGCCCTGTTTGAAAGGCGGTTTTGGTGTCGTTATCTTTGCCCCATTGGGGGGATGAATGGTTTATTTGCTAAACTCTCAATGACGGAACTCAGGGCGCAACAGGGAATTTGTTCTGCTACTTGTACGACCTATCAATGTTATAAAGGTGGTGCGGAAAAAGGCGAAGGGATGGAAACTGATGGCTGTCCCTTGTATTCCCATCCCGCACAGTTAGAAGATAACCGCGATTGCGTGTTGTGCATGACTTGTTTAAAAGCCTGTCCCCATCGTTCCGTTGAGTTTAACTTGCGTCCCCCAGGGATTGAACTGTGGACAACTCACGTACCCCACAACTATGAAGTGGCGTTATTGTTGTTGCTGTTCGGGGGAATATATCTGCATCGTTTACCAGAGTTGCAAACTTGGCTGGGGTTACAGTTAGATTTAACTCCATTTTGGCTACATTTGGGGATATCACTGTTAGCTTTGTTAATTCCCACGGTGGTTGTATTTGTCGCCTATGGTTGTATGAAAATATTCAATCTTCACCGTAAAGCCCGACCATTTATTGAACTCGCTTATGGTTATTTACCCTTGGTGTTGGGAGGGAACTTAGCCCATTACTTGCGTTTAGGTTTGGGTGAAGGGGGTAAGATTTTGCCTGTAACCTTTGCAACCTTTGGTTTTAGTGGTGAGCAATTGCCGATATTAGTAGCTCATCCAGCCGTGATTGCTTTTTTACAAGGTGCAACCCTGATTTTTTCCGTGCTGTTGACAATTGTGTTAACGCAAAAGATTGCGCGACAATCATGGAGAAATATACTTTGGCAACATCTAGCTGCGATCGCTTTAGGTTTGAGTATGTGGGTGATAATTGTATTTTGACTTAATTGCCCAGTAATTTCGCAATAGAAACCGTAATTTCCGGAAATGCTAAGGGTGTAATACTACCTTGAGTTAGTATTTCTTGGGACTGATAACCTTCTGCCATAGGTTCTCTAAATATAATCAGTTGCATACTGCGCAAATTAATCACCCAATACTCTGGAATACCTGCGGCGGCGTAAATTTTGGTTTTTACTTCTAAATCTTTAGTCAGACTTGAATCTGAATATTCAATTAGCCAAAAAATATTTTCTGGATAAGGGTGATGTTCTCTGTAATTTTGACCCAAGCGTTGTGCGATCGCAATATCGGGTTCTGGTTCAGAGTTACTATCAGGTAAGGTGATTGGTTTTGCTTGTCGAACTTTTGCTTTATTTCCTAACAGGTAAATCAGGTATTCTCCGGCTTCATCACTGCAATAAGCATGGGATTCTCCTTCTGGGGACATTTCTATAATTTCTCCACTTAGCAATTCCACCTGTCGCCCTGCTAAAATTCCAGAGGCAATCATGCGATGATAGTCTTGAATGCTCCACTTCGCAGTTGTTAGGGTCACAGCGATCGCTCCTATTGTTCCTATCCCATCCTCAATTTAACCTACAAGCGACTTAAACCAATTCGCCATCAACGTGTTGTAACGGGGATTTAAATCCTTATACTTTGTTTATTCCGTCGCCGATAATGCCGAACTAAAGACCATACCGTGAGTGATACCTTCGTGCAGTTGTAGCTGAATAGAACGGTAGTAAATTGATGAGTAAAGATGTATAAAGGAGACAATAGATACGGGGATGCTTCGCTTCACTACGTTATAATCGCCATCACAAATTTTAGAGCATTGATATTGTGAGGTATTTTGAAAACAGTAGTCGCCAATTTGCCTTTGATAAGTTAAAGATTAGAAATAGTGGAAAATTTCGCATCCAGGAATGTGTTTTACCTTATTCTCTAGAAAGCGTCCCACTGTAGGCGCACTAACGCCGATGAATAGAAGGAACAAATTAAATCCTTTTTCCCCAGTCCTCATACATCCTGGAGTTTTTATGAGGATCAAGTTACAGTCAGTGTGATCTTACCTCTTGACATTTCGTTGAAATTACCCCAATTTGACTGTTTAGCTTCATAGCTATTTTTTTATTGAAATTTCCATGTCAACTCTCGTCATCGTCGAATCTCCAACCAAAGCTCGTACCATTCGCAACTACTTACCAAAAGACTATCGGGTAGAAGCGTCGATGGGTCATGTGCGTGACCTACCCCAATCGGCTAGTGAAATTCCTGCTGCTGTCAAAGGGGAAACATGGGCGCAGCTTGGGGTAAATGTGGACGCAGACTTTGAACCTGTATATGTTGTCCCCAAAGACAAAAAGAAAATTGTCACTCAGCTCAAAGAAGCTTTAAAAGAAGCAACTGAACTGATCCTGGCAACTGACGAAGACCGGGAAGGTGAAAGTATTAGTTGGCATTTATACCAGCTACTCAAGCCGAAAATCCCGACTAAGCGGATGGTGTTTCATGAGATCACCCAAGAAGCAATTAAAAAGGCTCTGAAAAACTGCCGTAATATCGATGAGCAGCTAGTACGCGCCCAAGAAACCCGGCGGATTTTAGACCGATTAGTGGGGTATACCCTTTCCCCCTTGTTGTGGAAAAAAATAGCCTGGGGATTATCTGCGGGGCGGGTGCAGTCTGTGGCTGTAAGCCTATTAGTCACCAAAGAACGCCAACGCCGGGCTTTCCGGGAAGGTGCATACTGGGATTTAAAAGCTTCCCTGGAGCAGAATAAATCCCCATTTACATCACTGTTAGTCACCCTAGGAGGCACTAAAGTAGCAACCGGGAGTGATTTTGACTCATCCACTGGACAAATCGCTACTGGACGCAATGTAGTGCTGCTTTCGGAAGAAGATGCGATCGCTCTGAAGGACAGACTAACTGGTAAACCCTGGACAGTCTCAGATGTGGAAGAACGCCCAGTTACCCGCAAACCTTCGCCACCATTTACCACCTCCACATTGCAGCAAGAATCGAACCGCAAACTGCGCCTCTCCGCACGGGACACCATGCGGGTTGCCCAAAGTTTGTACGAGCAAGGGTATATTACCTATATGCGTACAGACTCGGTGCATTTGTCAGATCAGGCGATCGCAGCTGCCCGTGATTCTGTAGAAAAACTATACGGCAAGTCATATCTCAGCCCCCAACCAAGGCAATACACCACCAAATCCAAAGGCGCACAGGAAGCCCACGAAGCCATTCGTCCGGCTGGTAGTAGCTTCCGCACCCCCCAAGAAACCGGATTAAGTGGTCGGGAATTAGCCCTGTATGACTTGATTTGGAAGCGCACCGTCGCCTGTCAAATGGCAGACTCCCGCCAAACCCAAATCACCGTCCAGTTAAAAGTTGAAGATGCTGGTTTCCGTTCTTCCGGTAAACGCATCGATTTTCCTGGCTATTTACGCGCCTACGTCGAAGGTTCTGATGACCCCGAAGCCGCATTAGAAGACCAAGAGGTGATTTTACCTAGCTTAAAAGTTGGTGATCATCCCAACTGTAAAGACTTAGCCGCCGTTGATCACGAAACTCAACCTCCCGCTAGGTACACTGAAGCGACCTTAGTCAAAACCCTAGAAAGTGAAGGCATTGGTCGTCCTAGTACCTACGCCAGCATTATTGGCACAATCATTGATAAGGGTTACACCCAACTGGTGAATAATGCCCTGATTCCTACATTCACCGCTTTCGCCGTCACCACTCTCTTGGAAAAACATTTCCCGGATATTGTCGATCCCAGTTTTACTTCCAAAATGGAGCAAACCCTGGATGATATCGCCGAAGGTGAAGCTAAATGGCTGCCCTATTTGCGGGAATTTTATCTCGGTGATCAAGGTCTAGAAACCCTAGTCAGAGAACAAGAAAGTCAAATTGATGCCACTAAAGCTAGAACCGTAGAACTAGAAAATTTAGTCGCCAAAGTTCGTATTGGTAAATACGGCCCTTACATTGAGGTAGACAACGGTGACGGAGTAATCACCGCCTCAATTCCCAAAGACCTGACTCCAGCCGACCTTGACCCCAAACAAGTCGAAGTTCTGCTAAGGCAAAAAACCGTAGGGCCAGACCAATTAGGCCGTCATCCCGAAACTGGTGAACCAATTTACGTCAAAATTGGTGCTTATGGCCCTTACGTCCAGTTAGGCGACAAGTCAGACGAAAACCCCAAACCCAAGCAAGCATCTTTACCCAAAGGTGTCACACCAGAAACCATCACCCTAGAGACAGCCATTGGTTTGTTGTCACTACCCCGCAATTTGGGAGTACATCCAGCTACCGGCGGCAAAATCCAAACCAGTTTAGGACGTTTTGGCCCTTATGTCGTCCATGACCAAGGTAAAGAAGGCAAAGATTACCGTTCTTTAAAAGCTAGTGATGATGTCTTGACAATTACCCTAGAACGAGCATTGGAATTGTTATCAGAACAGAAAAAGACTCGTGGTTCTGCCAATAGCAAGTCCAAAGCCGCTTTAAAGGAATTGGGTACACATCCAGACGATGATGCACCAGTAAATATCTACGACGGCCCCTATGGCCCTTACATCAAACACAACAAAACTAATGCTGGGCTACCAGAAGGTGTATCAGTAGAAGATGTCACCCTATCCCAAGCCTTGGAATTGCTAGCGGCTAAAGCATCGACGAGTAAATCTACCCGCAAAACAACTAAATCTACCACCACTAAATCAAAGTCAACAACGGCTAAATCAAAAACGGCGACGAAGAAAAAAGCGGTGGAGGGTTAGTGATTGGTCATTAGTCATTAGTCATTAGTCATTAAATAATTAAATGGTGTCATGGCTTTGAACTATTGGCTAATTCCCAATCCCCAATCCTCAATCACTATTACCGTCCGATTAGTTGCGAATGTGATACTCTAAAAAGTAAGGGAGATAACAACACTAAAGTTTTAAAAGTGGCTTATGCCCAAAATACAAAAGTGTGTATCATCCACGGAGTCAGCCAGAGGTGCAAAATTACGCCAGTTTTTAAGTAGCTGTAAACCAAAATTGAGGTAGTATCTCAGGAGCAGTCAGTTTAATGGACTATATAGAAAAGGTACTGGAAAAGCTAAAAGAATTGGCGCGTAAGCTGATTGAGTCCCTACTGGGGCCTGAAGTAGAGCCGGAACCAGAACTGATTCCGATCCCTGTAGATCAGCGATCGCGTCGTCGTTAGTAGACTGAAGGTACAATCATTGACAATACAACCTCTAAATATTTTGGTGCTGCACGGGCCAAACCTGAATTTGCTGGGACAACGAGAACCAGGCGTTTACGGTTCTACTACCTTGTCTGAGATTAACTGCCTATTAGCAGAAGCAGCACTAAATTTACAGGCAAAGGTGTTTCCTATGCAGTCAAATCATGAAGGTGTGTTAGTCGATGCAATTCATGAAGCACTAGGAAAACACCAAGGAATTTTGATTAATGCCGGGGCTTATACTCATACGAGTGTGGCGTTGAGAGATGCGATCGCTGCTGTAAATATACCGACAGTAGAAGTCCATCTCAGTAATATTTATCGCCGAGAAGAGTTCCGCCATCACTCTTACATAGCTCCGGTAGTGATGGGACAAATTAGTGGTTTTGGTGTACAAAGTTACCTTTTAGGTTTACAAGCTTTAGTGCATCATTTAAATTCGTAATTCAAAAAGACTAAATTTGGGTTATTTTTGGATTTTGTCGGCGTCAGCCCAGCAGTAGGCCATCTTCAATTTTGAATTTATATGCCCAATGCCCCATGCCCAATTAACAGTTAGTTAAACCATGCGCTATTTACTTGGGAGTCGGTTCAGGGGTGTCTTCTTGGGGGGATTAGTAGGGGAAGCTTTAGCCCAAAGTAGTCAGCTAAAACATCCAATTGGTGGTGACTTTGCCCAAAGTGTAGTTCCTGGTGCTACCAGTTTAATTAAATTAGGAAAATTTGATATAGATGATTGGTTAGAAATTTATCAACAAAAATTTACACATTTAGAACCATCAAAAATAATTTTCGCTACAATTCCTATTTCTGTTTTTTTTCACGAAAATCCGGTAAAACTACACCAAAATTTACTGCGGCTGTTAAAAAATTGGGATAGTAACCTAGAAATTAGGGATAGCACCCTAGCAATAGGATATGCGATCGCGCAATCGCTGACAGAAAAACTCCATCCCCAAACCCTCATTCCCCAAATAATTGCCTTTATTGGCGAGACAAACACCTCACTTCCACAAAATTTATTAAAAGTAAATAATCTGTTAGAACGAAGGGCTAGCTTAGAAAGAGTACAAGCTGAGTTAGATAGCCAAGGAACGTTCTCCAATGAAATAGCTCTCGCATTTTATTACTTTCTTAGCACCTTAGAAGACTTCCCTTTAGCCGTTTTACGGTCTATTCGCCATGATGAAATCTGGCAAAAACACTCTGATAATTTATATTTTCCGAATACAAGTGTAATCACGGGTCTGTTATCTGGAGTGTATAACAGTAATACTAGTATTCCGGTAAATTGGAGAGTTTCGCTAACCAGACAATTGAGCCAAATTTCGCAAGTGCTAGAATTAGCTGATGCGCTTGCGACTACCTGGTCGGGAGTGTATGAACCTGGGCTAAATTCCCAGGAGTTTGCACACGAGGAAAGCTTAATGTCTAACGAAAATATACCACCTTGCGTCTATGCTGCTCCTCGCGTCATTCGGGCGCGTTAAGATTAATTCGTAATTGGGCATAGGGCATTGTGTAACATTCCTTATTTTTCCCTGTCACCCTTCCCCTGTACCCTGTCCCCTTTTTAACGATTGTCCTATTTTGACATATCGAAACTAAGCAGCCATAGGTAATGAAAACACAGCGATTTTTGCAGTCCTTGAATCGGCAGTTGACCCATTGGCGGCGGCGATATAGACTATTTAGCCGTAAAGGAAAATTACTTGTGGCGGTGAGTCAAAAAGGCAAAAACTCTCATAATGACGCAACAAAAGCTATCTTCAAAAATATAGTCTGGCATTTATTCCCGCATAACAACAACGGCGGCCAGAAAAAACGCAAAATCGACCTCAGAGCAATGACAAAATTGGTCAAAAATCAGAGTAGGATTGAGGTAATAGGTCTGGGTTGGGTACATGAAAAGCGTTCCTCTTTAGTTTTAGCGATCGCAGTTGTATCACTGACTGGTGTAATGGGTCATAGACTATACAATCAGCCTAAATTAAAAGTAGGAACTCTTGCACCACAGACAATTAAAGCCCCTTACCCTGACAAAATTGAGGATCAGCAAAAAACCGCAGATAAACGCAAAAATGCAAGTAAAAGTTCCACACCAGTATTAATGGTTGATGCTGAAATCACTGAACAAATCAACCAAAAATTACAAAAATTACTGGATGAGGGTAACGCAATTCGTAACATTGCTGGTTCTTTTCCGTTCTATGATGTTTCCGTTTTGTCTGTATCTACTCAGCATTATCTACGCTCTTGCTCGGACTTGGAATGGCAGGCTTTGTTGACTACTATAAAAAATACTACCCAATTACAGCAAAGTAATCGCTTCCGACAAAATACTGGTAAACAACCTGCTAACAGTAACCCAGTTACCAAAAATCAAGACGGTCGTGTCCAGGGCGATCAACCCATTAATATTTTTGCTAAAAGTGAGCTGACACAAGCCTTAGCAGAAATATTAGCTTACCGAGTCATGATTGGTGAAAAAAACCTATCCTCTGTCATAGATCACATATCCCAAGCTCGCCAAGCATACTCCCAAGCTAGCAATCAACTACTCAGACTCAATAGTGTGACTCCACAGACAATATATAGTGAAACAGTTCTGCTGGAATTATCAGATGATGAGTGGACAAAAACCCAATCAGGAATTCATCAAAGTGCAGAACGTATTCTTACTCAAGGTATTCCCAGAGGCTTACCAGATAGTATTTTAAATAATGCTGTCAGCTTACACGTACAAGCCTTCGTCCCCAGAAATGCCGAAGCTTTAGCAAAACAAATATTATTAGCCATCTTAGAAGCTAATTTAAAAACAGACGAAGAACAAAGCAAACAACAAGCTCAAAAAGCAGCAGCTGGTGTAACACCCGTGTTCATTGATGTGAAGCGAGGCCATATCATTGTGAATAAGGGAGACATCATTACAGCATGGCATTTTGAAATATTAGAGCATTATCAACTGATTCGCCGAGAAAATAACTGGTGGGGATTGCTGAAGTTAGCAACCTTGGTAACTGGCGCAATTGGCGTATTTATTTTGGTAGAAAGACGAATTAAGTACAACTTGCGACAACGCGATCGCCTGTTAGTTTTACTATTAACCTTGAGTACACCGGGAGTTTTAGCATTTGGCGTACCTTATGCTACTTGGGGTGCTGTAGGTTTGCTTCTGGGGAGCTTTTATGGCCCTAGCTTGGGTGTGACAGTGATTGTTTTACTGTTATTTTTGTTACCATTCAGCTTAGAAATTAGTGCCATCACGTTGTTGACTGGAGCAGTTGGGGGAATTTTAGGTAGTTGTGCGGCTCAAAGATTGCGATCGCGGGAAGAATTAGCACTTTTGGGTGTGGCGATCGCGGTGGCTCAAGGTGGTGTTTACTTAATTATTAAACTCCTGATTGGTGCAGCCTTTGGTGCAGCTTGGTATATTGTGCTGCAAGAAGCCGGATTATTTGCCTTATCTGGCCTAGCCTGGAGTATTGTAGCTTTAGGTTTAAGTCCTTATCTAGAAAAACTATTTGATTTAGTTACCCCCATTCGGTTAGCAGAGTTAGCCAATCCTAATCGGCCTTTACTCAAGCGACTCGCCACAGAAACACCAGGAACTTTTCAGCACACCTTGTCAGTAGCGACATTAGCAGAAGCGGCTGCTAAACAACTCGGATGCAATGTGGAATTAGTCAGGGCGGGGACTCTATACCATGATATTGGTAAAATGCACGACCCTTTAGGATTTATTGAAAATCAAATGGGCGGGCCGAACAAACACGAAACAGAGATTAAAGACCCTTGGAAGAGTGCAGATATCATCAAAAAGCACGTCAGCGAAGGGTTAGTTATGGCGAGGAAACACTTGTTACCAACAGCCATTCAAGCGTTTATCCCCGAACATCAAGGGACAATGCTGATTGCCTATTTTTATCATCAAGCAGAACAGATGGCACAAGCTGACCCCAGCATTATTGTCAATGAAGCCGATTTTCGCTATGCTGGCCCCATTCCCCAATCGCGGGAAACAGGAATTGTCATGTTAGCTGATGCTTGTGAAGCCGCACTGCGATCGCTCAAAGATGTCAATCCCGAACAAGCATTAACCGTATTAAATAATATTCTCCGCGCGAGATGGCAAGATAATCAACTTATTGATTCAGGGTTGACGCGAGAAGAAATGTCACAAATCGCCGAAATATTTGTAGAAGTTTGGCAACAATTCCATCACAAACGCATTGCTTACCCTAAGTTAAAAGCACAGAATAAAGTCAATAGTTAAAACCATTCGTAATAGCCTGCGCCCTACTACGCTGAAGCAATTACATTTTGTAACGGGTATTTTAATGAAGGATCAAAACGTGATGCTTATAGAAATAGGGGGCTTTAACTCACAACTCAGCACTTAGCACCGGCTAAACGCCGCGCTACCACTACCGCTAACACAACTCAGCACTCACCACTCAGCACTCACAACTCACAACTCAGCACTCTTCAAAAGCTGGTGGATAAACAACCTTACCCCGATAATTTTTTTGATATTTTTGCAGTGGTTTGACCATAAAAACTTCCTCTGGAACAGGGAAAGGTGATTCAATACCATAATTCACCGATGGCTCAAAACCAAACCGAGTATAAAAATGGGTATGACCTAAAACAATAACTAAAGCTTCTTGCTTTTCTTCAGCTTTTGTTAATCCTGCTTTTACTAATTCACTACCAATTCCTTGTCTTTGAAATTGTGGATGCACAGCTAGAGGTGCTAAAGCTAATACTTGTAGTTTATCTTCACCTACTAATTGAATATAACTTAACAGGATGTGGGCAATTATAAATTGGTCTACTTCAGCAACTAGAGAAAGTTCGGGAATATAAAATTCAGAATTGCGAATGGCTTCTATAATTTTAACCTCTGTTTCTCCACCAAATGCTAATCGATTTACTTCAGCTATGGCATGATAATCTGATAGTATTTCACAACGAATATTCATCATTTTTAAACTAAAAGTAGTTTTAGCTATCTACAATACCCAAGATACTTTATCATAATACTAATTATTACAAATTGTAATACTGTTTCAACTCCAAGACAAAATCCCTGCTAGGATAACAGCACTCACTATAAACCTTTAATTATTAAGTCCGTTTTACTTAATTTATTTTCTCCTATTAAATTAAATGTAACTTCAAAGGATGTTGGTAATTACAAATTGATCTACTTCAGCAACTAGAGAAAGTTCTGAAATATAAATCAACTACTTGTATTTACTAGTTACATTTTATCTAAATTAAAGCTACAAATATTATGATAAACAGGAAAGAGTTTTTGCGGAAAAATTCTATGTTTACTAAAATTTGTGCTGGATTATAAAAAATGAGGTTTTTGATATGCTAAGTAAGTTTTGCGTATTAACACTGGGAACTATAGCAACCTTCTTGTCGAGCGCATTTATATTATCTACTCCCTCTGTATCACAATCTACTTTAGATGTAAGACCAACAGCCAGTTCAATGCTGTTAAGCAACGCGAGTATTATTTCACCTTTAGAACAGCAGGTAGTTCAAGAAATGAACAAAGTGCGGACAAACCCCAAGGCATATATTCCTATCATAGAAAATTATCAAAAACGCTTTCAAGGCAATCGTGTGAGAATTTCTAATAATACCTATCTCGTCACCCAAGAAGGAGTGAAACCTGTTAATGAGGCGATCGCGTTTCTCAAGTCAGTCCGTCCTGTGGGAACATTAAGGATATCTAAGGGAATGTCTTTAGGTTCTAGGGATCATATTAAAGATCAGAGTACAAAAGGCACAACTGGCCATAATGGTAGCGATGGTAGCACCCCTTTCACTCGCATTAATCGTTATGGTAGGTGGCAAACTACAGCAGCCGAAAATATCAGTTACGGCCCTAACACTGCTCAAGATATTGTCATGCAATTAATTATTGATGATGGCGTACCATCACGGGGTCATCGCACCAATATTTTTAATGGTAATTTTAAAGTGACCGGTGTTGCCTATGGGACTCACAAGATTTATAGAACAATGTGTGTGATTACTTATGCTGGAGGCTATCTAGAAAAATAGCTGTGGCATAGTCTGAGGATTGCACACAGATGCTATACTTATCACTAAAGATTTTTCAGGGAGTTTAACTACAATGATGCGTTGGTAGTGCAACAAACATAGAAATTAGTGAACCCGCTTCAATCGGATATTTCATCCGATCAGTTCTAACTGTTTGTTGTAACTATTTACGGAGTTGTTGTGAATATTCCCCCTGCTTATTTAGAAAAAATTTGTACTGTTTATCCAGGCATTTCTTTTGAACATCTTGATTTTAACCAAGATGGGATGGTTAATGATGTGGTGGTGGTCAATCATGACCTAGTATGTCGTTTTGTCAAAGTAGACTGGGGAACAGAGTCGCTAGCTCATGAGGCGAAGGTGTTGAAAATTGTGCAAGGTTATGTTGATTTACCAGTTCCGCACTTTGAACACCTGGAAGAAACCTTTGTCAGTTATCGATTTATCAAAGGTGAACCTCTTTCTCGCCATACCTTACTGAAATTAGCTCCAGCCGCAAAGGCGCGTGTGATTTCTCAAATTGCCAAATTTCATCAACAGTTACACAGTATTCCCTATGAAGTTTTAGTGAGTTCTGAGATATCTTCATCAGGTGCGGAGCGATCGCGTGCAGATTGGTTAGAGTTGTATGAGCAGGTTCAGGACATCTTGTTCCCTCACCTATGGCGTTATCAAAAAACATGGATCAACGAACTGTTTGCACCAGTAGTCTCAGGTGAACTCGACCTCAGCTACACACGCGTACTAATTGATGGCGACTTGCCAGTGTATCACATACTATTTGATTCAGGATCAGAAAGTATTACGGGCATGATCGATTTTGGTACTGCCGGTTTGGGTGATCCAGCTTGTGACATTGCAGTGCAATTAAGTAATTACGGTGAGAGCATTGTACGTTGTATGCAAAGTAACTACCCTTTATTAAATAATGTCATCGAACGGGCGCGATTTTGGGCAGGGACATTTGAACTTCAGTGGGCATTAGCCGGAATCAAGTATAACAATATTTCATTATCGTTAGCTCACATCGGTTGAGCCAGAGAGTTTCAACCTATAGGTGTACAGATGTAGAGACGTACATTTTGTACACCCCTATGTCCGAAAACTGCTGTCCACACCGTGGAGCTAAATATATCTTGTTGACAACTTCCAGTTATGAAATTACTAAATCAGCAACTGCAATTTCGGCAACTTATACAGGGGATTTCGCCAAAAAGTTCGGAAAGGTTGAAACAAACATACAATATCTCCCCATTAGAACAACTAGTAGCAGAGGAGACGAACAAAGTCCGCACCAATCCTCAAGCATATATCCCTCTCTTGGAAAATTATCGCCGGCGGTTTCAGGGAAATAAAGTTAAACTTGGCGATCATGTTTATTTACAAACCCAAGAAGGGGTAAAAGCAGTAGATGAAGCGATCGCTTTTCTCAAGTCTGCTCATCCAGTAAAATCATTGACTATATCTGAAGGTATGTCTTTGGCTGCTAGAGATCACGTTCTAGACCAAGGGAAAAAAGGTTCTGTAGGTCATGATGGTAGCGATGGTAGTAACCCGTTCACTCGTATGAGTCGCTACGGTAATTGGCAGGTGACAGCCGGGGAAAACATTAGTTATGGTTCTCACACTGCCCAAGATATTGTCATGCAATTAATTATTGATGATGGAGTGCGATCGCGGGGTCATCGTACCAATATTTTTAACCCAGCTTTTCAGGTGACAGGGGTAGCCTTTGGTATCCACGCTACATATAGGCAAATGTGTGTGATTACCTACGCCGGGGGATTCACATCAAAGTAAGTTTTATTAGAAATTCGTATAATCGTTGTGTCTGTGGACTGCAAGCTATGAGACAGTCTCTAACAGCAGCACCAATATTGCTCAGAACCTAACATAATGCCTGATAGTTATACGAAAGCTGTAAACCTCAAAGTTGATATTCAAGGTGAAGGATTTCCGATTTTGTGTTTACACGGTCATCCTGGCTGTGGTCGTAGTCTTTCCGTATTTACCAATCATTTAGCAAAACGCTACCAAACTTTTGCTCCAGATTTGCGCGGATACGGCAAAAGTCGCTTTCAGGGAAATTTTGTGATGCAGGATCATTTAAGTGACTTAGAAGCCCTGATAGACTCTTTCCAAATCGAAAAATGTTTGGTGTTGGGATGGTCATTAGGTGGCATCTTGGCAATGGAGTTAGCTTTGCGTTTACCACAACGTGTCACAGGGTTAATTTTGATAGCGACAGCCGCTAGACCTCGTGGGAATCATCCCCCCATTACTTGGCAAGATAATCTTTACACAGGTGTTGCTGCGCTTTTGAACTCTGTTAAACCTGGCTGGCAATGGAATATTGAGACTTTTGGTAAGCGATCGCTATTTCGTTACCTCATCCAGCAACATACAAATACAGCATATAATTACATTGCACAAGATGCCGTACCAGCTTATTTACAAACTTCCACATCTGCCACTCGCGCCCTTTATAGTGCCTTACGTTTGGGATATAACCGACTAGAAGACCTGAAGCAAATTCATTGTCCCAGTCTGGTACTTGCTGGCTCTCAAGACCGTCACATTACAGCCGAGTCCAGCTTAGAAACGGCTCAAAACCTTAAAAATAGCCAGTGGCAATGCTACCCTAACACGGCTCATCTTTTTCCCTGGGAAATACCCCAGCAGTTACTGGGTGATATTGACGGATGGTTAGCAAATCATTCCCAAGTAATGAGTAATGAGTGCTGAGTGCTGAGTGCTGTTAGCGGTAGCGCGGCGTTGAACAGCGTGCTGAGTGTTGAAAGGTGACACTCACTCATTAGTCAGCAATCTCTTATATATAAGTAAAACATATAAAATATATTGCATTTTATATGTCAATAGGACTTACGCATTGACAAAAAACATCATCTATAGAACCTAGGGATGCTAGA